>NZ_JBALEQ010000016.1:0-36718 GCF_036917775.1 Nostoc sp. | reverse complement strand
TTTGTAAGAGTTGCCCCTTGCGATTCCACAGCTTCACCGTCTTGTCATCACTTGCAGAGGCAATGGTTTCACCGTCGGGGCTAAATGCCACGCCCAAAACCGCACTGCTATGACCTTGGAGAGTTTGTAAGAGTTGCCCCTTGCGATTCCACAGCTTCATCGTGTTGTCCCAACTTGCAGAGGCAATGGTTTCACCGTCGGGGCTAAATGCCACGCCCAAAACCCTATCGCTATGACCTTGGAGAGTTTGTAAGAGTTGCCCCTTGCGATTCCACAGCTTCACCGTCTTGTCATCACTTGCAGAGGCAATGGTTTCACCGTCGGGGCTAAATGCCACGCCCAAAACCTCACTGCTATGACCTTGGAGAGTTTGTAAGACTTGCCCCTTGCGATTCCACAGCTTCACCGTGTTGTCAGAACTTGCAGAGGCAATGGTTTCACCGTCGGGGCTAAATGCCACGCCATTAACCCAACTGCTATGACCTTCTAGCCGATTACGTTCCTTGACTCCATAAACTACCTGCTGGAGTGTGGCTACTGCCAAAACGCGGGTATCTGGTTCTACATTTTTATTTGGTGTTTTGAGTTGTTTTCCTACTTTCAAGCCTGCAACTAAAGCATCAAGCTCTAAATTTGATCCCATCAGGTTTTGTGATTTGAGACTATTGGCGAGAATTTCGGCATTAATTTGGCGTTTTTCTGCATCGGCTTTAGCGGCAATTGCTTGCTTTTTTTGATCTTGAGCAATGTTTCGCTGTCTTTCGGCTTCTGCTTGTCTGTCTTTTGCTAATTGTTCAGCCGCTTTGGTTTTCTCAAGGGCTTTTTGTAAGTCTATTCCTCGTTTTTCAGCTAATTCCTGTGCCGATTTAGCTTCTGCCTCACCTGCTTCAGCCCTTTGACGCTGCTTGTCTGCTATTTTCTGCTGGTTCTGAGCATTTTTAGTTTGACGGTCTGCTTCTTGTCGCTGTGTTTGTTCTCTTTTCAGGGCATCTTGAGCAATTAGACGTTGCTCTTTTTCATTGTCGCGGGCTTCTTGGGCAATCAGATTTTGCTCATAAATATATCCAGCTAATGCCACTGATAATGTCGAAAATACTACCATTACAATCACATAAGGTAGTGCAGGTTTAAGCTGTTCCCACCTATCCCGCAAGTTAAACGGCAAATGTTTATTAATCCACTTATAATCAAAGACTTGCCGATAGATTTCATTCCGCACCCGCAAAACATTATTCTCTCGCCGCACCACCCCCGACAGCTTCAAGTGAGATTTAGCTAAAGACTGCTCCTCGTCCACAACCGCCCGTTTACCCCGGCGAATCTCGCGGTAAATAGTCAAAACTTCCGGGTCTGGTGAGCGTTTAGTCAGCATATCGCGGACAAACTGCAAGTTATTGTCTTGCTCACTCATCGCACCAAAAAATGTGCTGTTAACTATTTTGTCTACATCGGCTGCGGATAAGACTCGCTCCCCCCTAACTCTTAAAAAGGGGGGAAGAATAGAACTGTTGCTAAGGGTGGTTGGGGAAATCTCCAAACCTCGAACTTCATTGCCCCCCTTCTCAAGGGGGGTTGGGGGGATCAAAACCAAGGCATCACAAAGACGCTGCGTTAAATAAGGATGTCCCCCCGTCCACTTCAACACCTGGCCTAATACCTGCTTGGCTTCATTACTGGGTAATCCTAATCCCTCAGCGAAGGGTAAAGCTTCCTCAAAGGTAAAATCAGTTAAATCTACACGCTGTCCAATATTAAATGGTGTGCGCTTGGCATCGTTGATTAAATCGCCGGGAGTCGCTACCCCCATTAAGACAAAAGAAAGCCGCCCAAATTCAGGATTAGTCGCACGGGCAACATAGAGATAACGAATGGCAATAAAAAAATCATCGGTAAAATCCAGGCTGAGGGTAGAGTCAATTTCATCCACAAAAATCACAACTTGCCCCTCAACCTCAGCCAGCAAAACCTTCTCAAAAAACTGTGTCAGCCGTTGCGATACTCCCAGATGCTCGTGTTCCTGCCACCAACTCACCACATCTGTATCAAACATGAGTTGGTCTTCCAGTTTGACCAAAAAGCCAAAATACCATTGTTCGGCTGTGACACTTGCCCCCAATTCCTGGAGGTCAACAATTACCGAGCGAATTCCCTCGTCCCTTAATGTTTCTGCCGTGCGTACCATCAGGCTAGACTTACCCATTTGGCGCGGCGTAAGAACATAGGCGAATATTGCCGACCGACATAAACCGAGTAATTCCTCATCGGCTTGACGAGGAATATAAATACCACCGCCAGCTTGTACAGTTCCCCCAACAGTGTAAATGGTTGGATTAACCACGCAGATGCTCCCGGAAATAATCGGTGTAAAGTTGACAACGCGGAAACACCACACGCCCTTCCCGGCGCACTAAACCCGCACCCCGCAAGCGGAAAAAGATGCGCTCATCTACACAGGTGTTCTGGTGAATTACTTGGAACATACCCTGAACCAACTCCTGTTTGTTATGCAGCCGGAAGAGGTGGTTACGCAAATGATTGCCAAAGGGGCCATTATCTGCGATCGCATTGGCAAATAATTCGGTAGGATAGAAGCGATCGCTGGCAACTGAGTAAAGTGCAAGCCTTACTAAATAAGGATGTCCACCGAGCAACGCGATTAATTGCTTTTCTTCGCTAGCGTTGAAGGGTGAACCATGACGGCGGTTTAAATCAGCAACCTGTGCTGCTGTAAAATCTTCTAAATCAATTACTAGCCCAACATTAAAGGGGGATTGGTTGAGATTATCAATTAGCTGGTAGGGTTCAGTGGAAGTAACCAGCGCTAAATCCAGTTGCTTCCAGATGGGATTAGTGGCGCGGCTATTGTGCCAGCTTCGCAGCATTCCAAAGAAATCAGAGCGAAAATCAGTATCAAATACCCTTTCCACTTCATCCATTGCTAAGACAATGGGGTTGCCAAACTCTTTGAGCAAATAGCGTCCAACATAGCGAGTACAACGCTGACTATTGCCCAAAGGCATATTCCAATACTCATCAACTTTGTCCGTCATTTCCAGTTCATCGGTTAACCAAGTACAGAACTGGCGAAAGAAAAGGTCAGCATTAGTTAAGGCAGTTTTGTCAAACAATTGGAAATCCAGCAAAGCAACCCGCTTCCCTGCATTCACAGCAGTATTAATTGTGCGGATTAACAACGAACTTTTGCCCATTTGCCGGGGGCCTTTAATTGTAATTGTCACACCCTGTCGCTCAATAGTCTCTAAGGTAAGTGCATCAGATGAGCGTTCTACGTAAAAAGCGGATTGCGATTCCATTGTTCCTTCCGGCATTTCCAGCGATACAGGTTGTGCTGAAGGAAAGGGAGGGGGTAGAAGTGACGGCTGACTCATCTGGAGTAAGTCTGCTTTTGATTTTTCTTCACTGATAGCCAATGCACCGCCAGAGACAGCCTGCAACAACTCTGCAATCAGTCGCGGCGTATCTTCTGCATCTTTCCAGAACGCCCAGTTAATGCCATTTAAGTAAGCACTCAAGGGATACAGAAACGGTTCTTGATACGCCAGACGCACCGGGAGAATTATCGGTCGTCCTGACTGTGATTTTGCCAAGTGGTGTGCTGTCTCTATTTCTGCCACCACCATCTCGCTGCTGGTTGACAAGGCTGAAAGGAAAGTAATCAAAAAATCAGCTTGGCGGATTTCTGCTTCAATACATTCAGCCCAGCGTGTACCAACAGACATGGTTTGGTCGATAAAGACTTTGTGCTGCTGCGATAGTGCCTGGAAGACTTGGAGCGCTACTGGTTCATCGGGGCTAGCATTACGCTTGTAGCTGATGAAGATGCGTTTAGCCTGTGAGTTTAACATTACTATTAACCTTGTCTTCCTTCAGCTTTTGGAGTGGAAAAGCTTATCTAGTTGCGAGTCAGTTTTGTACAGAGTCATCCAAGGGAATTTTTTCCCTATTTCGAGAATTAGCTGAACAAATTAGGATTTTATTCACAGCGCTATCAATTAGTTACACTCTACTACAGCGCAGTTGCAGGTAATTACCGACAGCACAAAAAAATCGCTCACGGAGTTCAAATACTCGTTAACGGAGTTCAAATACTCGTTAACGGAGTTCAAAGACTCATTAACGGAGTTCAAAGACTCATTAACGGAGTTCAAAGACTCGTTAACGGAGTTCAAAGACTCGTTAACGGAGTTCAAAGACTCATTAACGGAGTTCAAAGGCTCGTTAACGGAGTTCAAAGACTCGTTAACGGAGTTCAAAGACTCATTAACGGAGTTCAAAGGCTCGTTAACGGAGCTAAAAGACTCATTAACGGAGTTCAAAGGCTCATTAGAGATATGAAAAATAATGTAGAGACGTAGCAGTGCTACGTCTCTACAAGGGTTCTAGATAATACATTATTTAATTTCTAGAGATATCTATTAATAAATAAAGTTTAAGAGGATGTCTGAAAAGTTTTTTTGTATACATCTAACCCTTAGAGATCCCCCTAAATCCCCCTTAAAAAGGGGGACTTTAAGACTCTTATTCCCCCCTTTTTTAAGGCAGGGCTGATTCATTCCACAAATTCCCCCCTTTTTTAAGGGGGGTTAGGGGGGATCAAGAAATATTTGATACTTCTCAGACATCCTCTAAAGGAATTAAACCCTATCTCAAACCAAAACAAAGCCTGTCTATGCAGGCTTTGTTTTAGTAGCACCAGACTATAAGTCTGTGGGCGCTTTCAAATTTTTACAAGAATTAAATGACTAATTTCAATCAACCGCTCTCTTGACTGCGTTGCCTGCATCGTCAGCTGTACGCCGAACATTTTTACCAGCATCCTCAGCCCCACGCTGAATATTTGTTGTCACATCTTCGGCTGCATTCTGGGTATTACCCTTGAGATTTTCAATTCCTCGCTGAGTTCCCTTAACAACACCTTTGCGAACTTCTTCAGCTGAACTGCCGATATCTTCACCCAGGTTCTTCACTCTTTCACCAAGGGGTGTACCTTGTTTGTAATTTTCACCATATTGCCCTGGGCTGTCAACTGACTTCTGGTCAATATTTCTTTGAGCATTTTTCACCAGTGCATCAGCTCTGTCATTCGCTGCCTTTTCATCTTTCGCTCTGGGATCTACATCACTAAAGTTATTCATCCCACCAGCAGGAGAATTCAGAGGATAATCTTTTGTCGCATCGTATCGTTGAGTATTAGGTGCTTGAGTACCAGGTTGTGGTGGCTGTGTTGCTATTCCTGGGGCACCACAAGCTTGTGTCAGAAATAAGAATATCCCTGCCAAAAAAACTGTTAAAACTTTCAAGGGACGAATGTTTTTTAGCCAAGTAATCGCTTTCTTCATAGTTCTCACTCCTTGCATTTTTGTGACTAAGTTAAACTTCAAACAAGATAGCATTTGGAATTATTTTTGTATCCCAAGCATTCAGAAAGAATCATAACTTTACCTAATAGTATGAATAATGAAATAAGTTTTACATCTAGCGCAAGTCACATTTTAATTAGTACAAAAGGAATAGTTTTATCTAACTCTAGGAAGATATAAACTAAAATAATCTGAATTGTCGTAAAAAGAGCTACGTCAAACTGTTTGATATTTCAAAAGCTTTGGATATATCGCTGATGTGCCATAAAATTTGAGGCATTTAGCCTTTGTTGCTCTACCGTTAAATGACTAAATTCATGAAGCAATTTTTACGCTGGATAATTTTGGGGGGAACGCTGTTTTTTTTAGCGAAAGCCTTGAAAGATAATTGGATTGGAGTGACTGCGATCCGCATTGATGGGGTAGGATGGGCAATTATAGCGATCGCTACAGGCGTAACTTTACTAGCGCATACTTGGGCAGGCTGGATTTGGACTTGGATTTTGCAAGAGTTAAATCAACCTGTATCATCTCCCCAATTTATCCAAGTTTACCTAAAAACAAACATTGCTAAGTATTTACCAGGTAATATCTGGCATCATTACGGGCGAATTGTCGCCGCCAAAAAAGCTAATGTTTCTGCTGGTGCAGCCACCTTAAGCGTTTTGCTAGAACCCCTACTCATGCTAGCGGCTGCTTTAATCATCATCGTCTTATGCAGTAGCCAATTTGCGGCAGCTAATACTAGCCTTGCTATTCAAGTACTACAATTATTGAGTTTAGCTCTAGTTCTTTGTGCAATTCATCCCCGGTTTTTAAACCCAGTTATTCGCTTTTTATACAGATTAAAAGCAAAAAAGGCTGCTGCTACAACTCAACCAACTGTTCCCTTCAGTCTAAAAAGCTACCCCTTACGCCCTTTATTAGGAGAGTTGGGCTTTATGGGACTACGCGCCACTGGGTTTATATTAACCATGTCCGCGCTGGGTTCGTTGAACGTAAATCAAATTCCATTGTTGCTAGGGGCTTTTAGTTGTGCTTGGCTGTTAGGTTTTGTGATTCCGGGTGCGCCTGGTGGATTAGGTGTATTTGAAGCGACTGCATATCAACTTTTGCAAAATCACTTTCCAGCGGCCCTAGTATTTAGTGCGATCGCTCTATATCGCCTCATTAGTATTCTAGCTGAAACTGCGGGCGCTACCCTCGCTTACTTAGACGAACGCCTTGCTAAATCATAAAATTAGGCAAAACTCATTTAGGTCTATCTACTTTCATCTGTGAAAACACACGATAACCATCCAGATTCAACTGCGGATTACTACTTTGTTCCTCTTCCATCTTAATCAAGTTATATTCTACGTTTTCTGCATAAATTGCAAACGTGATATTAAAAATCTCCATAAAATTAATTACACCTTTGCATTCATCTTCAGGATAGTTTTCGTAAAAACGAATCAGATGAGCAATCCGAGTTTCTAAATGACGACGGGAATTCTTACAAATTAAAATTATTTTTAGAAGTATAATTACCAATGTTAGAGCATGACCTTGACCAATTAATAATATAAATAATGATGAAGGTTCCTTGCCGTTTTCTATCGTCAAATAATCGATGACTCGATTACAGGTTCTTAGAAACAACTCTTTGGTGATAAGTTCCTGATTATACTCCTTCTTCCATGATGATAAAACATCTATAAACTGCTGTTTCCAAGCCTCAACTGATTCTTGTTTGCCTACAGAAAGAAATAGATATTTTTCGAGATTAATTTTAAATTGTTCTAGAGTTTGGTTTTGAGTTTGTTTGAGAAATATATGAGCAATATTCTCATGACTAAAAACCCCTCTTTTTAAAACAATTGCTTTGATTAAACGTAGAGCCTGGTCTCCCAAAACACTAGGATTTTTATAGCGTGCTGTGCTGGAAACATTAGATTGAGAACGAGCAATATACATTGCTAGTTCAAACTTAAATTTTTCTTTTATCTGTTTAGAAAGCTTTCTAGCAGCCTCTTGTTGCTCTATGGGATTATTTTTATTAACAGATTGATCGATTAATAAATAAGAACTATAGCGATTAGCCCAATGACCTTTAGATGATTCATCATATTTAGCAGCAAATAATTTCAATTCTTGGTAGTCTTTGCTGTTGACAAAATTCTCTAGCCAAGTTTTACAAATCTTTACTACTGGATCGTTATTGTCTTTGATCTTGAGATTTTCATTAACAAATAAATTAACTAATTCTTGGATATATTTATCTTTTCGATTAGTCTTCCAATTATTAACTATAATGTAGCAACACCGCTTGAGTGTATTACATAGTTCTTGCTCATTATCATCTAAAAAAATACTATATATCCCAGGAATATAATCTGATTCTTCTGAATCAAGACCATCTAAAAATAAACCTTTGAATTCTCGCAAAACATCATCTGGTGACAGTTTTTTGACAATTTCCACGAAGAAGCTATAAACCTCTTCTTGTGCAATTTGCACATTTATCTGGCTAGAGTTAGACGTAACACTATGGGGATTTTCCTGACTAATTGATAAACTATTAGCGTTCATTCTAGTTATCAGGACAAAAAGGCTTCCTGTTCATATTATTACCAGCTTAACCTTGGTGAACACTAGCATCAATCTATTCTTCTGAAATTAAGTGATCTTTTTACACAAATTTGATAAAATCCGACCATAAATAAAGTATTAAATCCAAATTGTTTAATACTTCATCAAAAATCCCAGTGAAATTACTTAGTCTCAATAATTAAGTACAATCTAAAACCAAATGGGCGAGTTGATTTACCATTAAATACAACTCGCCCAGACTTTATATAAAATCTTTTTGGCATTTTCAATTTTTAGTGGGGGTGGAGGGACTTGAACCCACACGACCTTTTACGGTCAACGGATTTTCATCCTCCCGCAGTTTTCACTGCTACCTGATGGCAGTAGCCAAATCAGGTTTTGAGAATTGGACTCTCCCTTTACCCTCGACTTTACGTTAGGGTAGCTCCCGTCGGGTCTCTGCACCTTCCGAACAGTTATGAGTTAGGAGTTAGGAGCTAAGAGTTTTAAATTTACTCAGCACTCAACACTCATGACTCAGGACTTTCTTCGGCTTGGCTCAGGATTGCCATGTCTGTCACCAGATTTAGGTTTCCCTGAGTTTGAGAGCTTCCACTTGAGGGATTTCTCCTTCAAGGCTCAGTTATCTAAGTCCGTAGCGTCTACCATTCCGCCACACCCCCGCAGGTGTTTGGTAATTAACTAGTATAAATCTAGTTATTTTTTGGAGGCAGCAAATACCGCCTTATCTATTCCACCATCAATTGTGTCTTTTGTCCAACTAGATTGAAAATATTTTTTCTAGATTGTGCGATCGCTTCCCAAATCGGAAGTTTTATTCGTAATCAACCTAGATGAGTTTCTCATCTTGTATGACTAAAGCATCTGTTTGCTAGTAGATTTACGATAATAGCACAAAATTAGCTTTTATCAATAAATCTGGATAAAAAAAGGAATTATTGCGTAGTGATATTAAAAGCATAAGGATTATACTTCCCTCAGTTTGGCTCTTCAGCCTATGATGGAAAACAGATGCTTAGACCAAAAAAGTTATGATTGTCGCCCTGCTATATCTGATTTTGGCTGGAGCTTACCTTCTGGTAATCCCCATTGCTGTATTGTTCTACCTGAAGCAGCGTTGGTATGTAGCTAGCTCCATCGAGCGTTTGTTGATGTACTTTTTGGTGTTTTTCTTCTTTCCGGGTTTGTTGGTTCTATCGCCGTTTGCAAATTTCCGACCCCAACGGCGACAAGTTCAAGTTTAACGAGAATTGGTAGGTCATAACTCTCATGCGACGGATTGACGCTATTGGAATTGGCTTAGGTGTTTTTATTGCCGGCGGCTTGGCTTATGTAATATTGCAGCTAGTCGGTTTGGACACTCAGAAAGCTGGTATATGGAGCCAAGTTTTACTAGTCAGTGGGTTAATTGGCTGGTTAGCGACCTATTTTTTCCGTGCGGTGGGACAAAAAATGACCTACCACCAACAACGGGAACAATATGAGCAAGACTTTCTGCAAAAGCGGCTAGATGAGCTTACTCCAGAAGAGCTAGCACGAATTCAAGCTGAAATAGAACAAGAAGAGCAATCTCAGGTGTAAAGTTATCATTGGTCAGTTGTTATTTGTCCTTTGTCATTAGTCATTTGTCCTTTACTAATGACCAATGACTAATACTTTGACTACGCGGTAGTTCAATCTCGACTTCGCTTGATTTCCGCGCAGTCGAAACTCAGTACAAGTGACCACTGACCAATGACCACTGACTATTGACACTTGACTCAAATGACTGCAATTTCTGATTGCTTTGAAACCCTTGGGCGGAATCATGAGTGCGCTCTGATTCCGTTTATTACTGCTGGCGATCCAGATTTAGAAACAACAGCAAAAGCTTTGCAGGTTCTAGATCAAAGTGGAGCCGATATTATTGAACTGGGCATACCTTATTCCGATCCTCTAGCTGATGGGCCAGTAATTCAAGCTGCTGCTACCCGCGCTCTACAAAGGGGAACAAAATTGGAGCAGGTACTGGAAATGTTGCAAGGGATTACTCCCAAATTGCGATCGCCCATTGTTCTATTTACTTATTACAATCCAATCTTGCATCGGGGAATTGATAAATTTCTCCAGGAAATAGCTGCGGCTGGGGTAGCAGGATTAGTAGTACCAGATTTGCCCTTGGAAGAAGCAGCAGGCTTGCTCGAACCAGCTAAAGAGATGGGAATTGATGTGATCTTATTGGTAGCTCCCACCAGCGATGCTAAACGAATCGAAGCGATCGCTCATTCATCTCTTGGATTTATTTATTTAGTTAGCGTCACCGGGGTTACAGGAGTGCGATCGCAACTGGAAAACCGCGTGTCCGATTTACTCATACAAATTCGTGGTGTTACTGAGAAACCCATCGGTGTAGGCTTTGGTATCTCCGAAGCGGCACAAGCCCGTCAGGTAAAGGAATGGGGCGCAGATGCGGTGATCGTGGGTAGTGCTTTTGTGAAACGGTTAGCAGAAGGCACACCAGAGCAAGGACTTTTGGCGATCGCCCAATTTTGCCAAAGTCTCAAAGCAGCCATCAAAACCAGCACAAATACTCCTCTTGATTAGAACGCAAAAGTAGATTAAAAAGTATAACAGCGTAGTTTTTCTATCCTTCTTTGGTAGACAATTTGACCATTATGGTTTTGAATATTAACATCAGATATCATGATGTAAAAAAACTAGCTGATACGGTCGCTTATAGTTTGAGTATTATGTGAAGTCAAGTAGGCATAATTTATGAGTGTGAGTGTGAGAGTGAGTCAGTCACAAATGATTATAGTTACGTCGCAATTGAGGAGCAAAGGCGATGAGTGAGAGTATGGCGTTTATCGGCGGGGTCGCCGTAGCTGGGCTGGCGGCTCTCGTATTGCTCAAAGGAACAAATACCCCCCTACAACCTAATTTTGCTGTTGCTCCGCAAATGCCAGGTACTGTAGTAGCGCCGGGAATACAGCCACAAATGTATTCTCCTTACGGCCCTTATGGGCAACCAATGTATCCCAATCCTAATCAGCCACCAACCGCTACCAGTGCTGACCAACGTCTGGAAATGGAAAAGCTGAATACGCAGATGCAGCTGGAGCGTTTAAAAAACGACAATGAACAGTTGAAGTTGCAAAATCAACAACTTCAAGGACAAGTTCAAAATTTCAATACTCAGCAGCAGTGGCAACAAGCCCAGCAGTATAACCAACAAAAAGTAGCAGCACTCCAGCCGCAAACCTCTTGGTGGTCTTCACCCATGCTTTGGGCTGTGGGAGGCGCAACTCTGACTATTGGTGGTGGTGTTGTCGTCGCTGGAGTATTGGCTTTGTTCTCGCCACGGCAGCGTCCAGCCCGTACTGTACAAGTGATTCACCCCTACCAAGGAAATACACCACCCTTGGTTCCAGTTCGCCGTGCTGAGTTTTTGCCTGCTTCGCGGATGGAAGCAAGACGAGTTGAAGCCCCAGAATACGACGAAATGCACTAATCGGGAAAATCAAATAACAGATAATCAGATAGAGGGTGGAAGGAGGCAAGAGTCGCTTGTCTCTTTCCACCTTTACCCATGTCCGATTATCATTTTCAATCAGACTATTTTGAGTATTTTAACTGATTGACAAAAGGCACTTAATTTTAAACTCTCACCGATGATACATAGCTGATTATCTTTTAGATAGTGAATTCAATATTTATTGACCAGCTTTGAAAATTTGTTCTGCCGTCAAAATTAACTCAGGGAAACTAGGAGATATAATACGATTGCTACCTCGAAACTGACTGACTTGATATTCTCCATCAATTAGTTGATAAACTGAAACAGTGGGTTGTTTGGGATTACCAATAAACTTCCTAGCCGCCAATGCTGCATAGTCAACAATCCAATATTCAGGGATACCCATCTCCTCATAATCGGCAAGTTTCAGATAATAATCATCGCGCCAATTTGTACTAACAACCTCAATCACTAAAGGAATCGATGCACCCTTAGTAACCGTAGAAGACTTTTCCCAAAAAGGTTCATCAATCAAAGCAGCGTCATTTAGTATTAATACATCAGGGAAATAACCTGATTCTCTTTCTGGTGGTTTTACAATTGCTTGATTGGGAATAAAATAGGGGAGATTTAATCGTCTAAACTCTAAAGTCAATTCAGCCGCCGAAAATCCTTTTATCCTTTCATGTTTCCCCGTAGGCTGTGACATTTCAAAAATTTCCCCATTGTGCAATTCATAGCGTACCGCAGAGTTTTCAGGATACCAGGTGATAAATTCATCAAAGGTAACTATTTTTGGTAAGGCTTGGGTCATAATAATTGATTACTGTGGGTTTGCCTTAGTATTGGGATTCTCTGTATTAGCCGGTTGGTTAGTATCGGGAAGTTTTTGTTGGCTACTCTTCGGATTACCTTGATTTTTTAGTTGAGTTAGTGCCTGTTTTGCTAGATTTTCGGCTGCTTGTTTAAATAATGGTTCTATTTTGTTTCGCCAGTATTTAGTATTAGGCAATTTTTCTGGATGGTTTCTATAATCTAAAACTTTATCCCATTTACCATCATCTATTGCTTTGTTAATCTCATTAGATAACGCCTCTGCTTTCGCCCAATCGTCCTGCCACTGGGCAATCATTTTGCTCGTCTCTTGGATACCAGAAGCAGCATTTGCTGGAATTGATTTTAAAAGTGCGATCGCTCCAACTATATCCCCTGAATCATACTTCTGTTTTGCTTGTTCTATAATATTGGCACTGTTATCAATAGGCTGCGATCGTTCTGATTTGTCCACATCTTCAGTTGACCCCTTCGGCTTTTCTGCTAAGGGAATTGCTACATCCTGAGATTTTGCTTTTGGTTTGGGAGTTGGTCGAGTAGCAATCAAGCTACTATCATTTACTGTCTTAGTTGCAATACCTTTTTCGCGCAGGCAAGAAGCCCATTCTTGATTATTGATGATCACGGCCGGGTGTGCCCAAGCTAAACGACCAGATTTAAGTTTAACTTCTATCCAACCTCGTTTTGTCCGCTTGCCTGTTACCTCGAAACTGGTGTTATCGGCAACTGTTTGCAAAATATTATCAGAATTTATCGAACTAGGTTCAGAACGGATATTAGAATTTCCGACAACAACAGCCGAGCATTTGTTTACTAAAGTAGTATCCTTACCTGTAAGATTTAAAGCTAAATTTTTCACATTTGGGTATACATTTGCGACTAAGGCAGCCACGCCACCCGCTAATAATATGCCAATTAATATTGGCCATGGGTCGGATTTACCAGAGTCTTTACGGACAGGTTTGATAGGATTTGCTGGTGCAACTGCAACCGTTTGTAGCCGAGATACTTGGGGTTGGGAAAGTTTAGGTACAGGATTAATCGCATCTTTACAGGCTTGCAGTGCTTCCGTGGCGTTTTGATAGCGGTCTTTGAAGTGATAACGCACCATCTTCGTCAACACTGCCGCCAGTCGGTAGTTTACGTTTATTGATTGCTGCCAAATGATTTCGCCTGTTTCCGGGTCTTCTTGCAATGCTGTTGGCAATAATCCTGTTAGTGCTTGAATGGCGATGATGCCGAGAGAATAAATATCACTGTTGGGGCGGGGTTTACCTTGCCCTTGTTCTGTGGGCATATAGCCAGGAGTGCCAATAACGACTGTGGCAGATGCTTGTCCCCCCACTATTACCATCTGTGTACGCAGTTGCTTCACTGCCCCAAAGTCCACTAAAACTAACTTATTATCTGAAGCGCGACGGATGATATTATCCGGTTTGATGTCCCGATGAATAACGCCTTGGCTGTGGACAAATTCGAGAATTTCTAGAACTTCTTGTAATAGTTGAATTACTTGGCTTTCACTCCAGCGTTTACCAGGTGTAAGTTCTTCAGCTAGGGTATGTCCTTCAATATATTCTTGTACTAAATAAAATTCTTGGTTTTCATCAAAGTATGCTAGCAGCCTGGGTATTTGGTCATGATTGCCCAGTTTTTCTAAGGTTTCGGCTTCGCTATTAAACAGGCGTTTAGCAGTATCAAAAACTCTGGGGTCGGTTCCGGGTTTGAGGTGCTTGACAACGCAAATGGGATTGCCGGGCCGTCTAGTATCTTGGGCAATATAAGTTTGACCAAATCCTCCCATTGCGAGGACTCGAATTACTTGGTAACGATGGTCTAGTAGCTTGCCGATCATATTCCCTCCCCAGAGTTATTACCTAATTGTCCAGCTGGTAATAAATATCTCCAAATTTTCTTCAATGAAATCCGCTATCTTGAGAAAAGATTTAGATTAAAAACGCAGCTTTTTTATAAACGCAGACTGTTTATTTTTCTTTTAGTGCCCCTGTTTATTACCAATGCCACCGAAAATAACAAATCCAGTTGCATGGCAGCAGGCTGAAATCCTCATGCAACCTGCTTTCATTCGCGTTATCGATAATATCCGCAAGTCCCTTGATGAATCTTCTTGGACGGGAACTTACCATGATGTCCTGATTTGGCCGCCTAGCACCACTGATGAAATCAAAGCATTGGTGACTGAGTTGTTGCAAGGAATGGAAACTGCAACGCCTCAAGAAGCCGATGAAATTAGAGAGACTCTTACTCGTTTGCCGATGCCCCATCCAGGATATCATCTACGTTTGCAGCGTCAACAGCAAGAAGCGAGTATCGATTTGTGGGAATTGTGTTATGAAGTGTGTTTTATTGAATACAGCCCACAGAAAGAAGCTGCTGAGATTGATACTAGTTTAATTGATGAACTGGGTGAAGTGGATTGGCTGCGTTTGGATGCTAAAGCAAAGGATTTAGTTGAACAGGCGTTTGCTAAGTTGCCAGAAGGATGAAGGAGGCAGGAGGCAGAAGGCAGGAGGCAGAAGGCAGGAGGCAGAATCGAGACGCTCTTGCTAGCAAGATTCCCGTAGGAGTGCGCGGACTTGCTCATAGGTTGCTATGCCGTATCTACTTCGTGGAAGCAAACTACGCGCAGCATCTCGTAGAGAAGACTTTACGCTTGCTTCGCTATCCGCTTTTTCGGTCAGAATACCTTTGCTGAATTCTGAATTCTGAATTTTGTTCGATAAAATTAGTAAAGGCACGGTTATACCGTGCCCTAATTCGCAAAAAGTATTATTTTGAAAGGTTTTTGCTTTACATTAAATTTAATACTGGCGTAAAATTGCAGACAATGAACTATTTTTACGAAGATCCATTAAGTCTGCTAAAGAATCTGTGCGCGTATCTAAGTGGTGCTTGTGTTCTGATGGCAGAACCGTTACCAGATGTTTTGCTTTAGGTTGCATCTGCATCAGGGGCATCAGTTGTGGCTGTGGTACAAAAATTGGTTGGTTCTTGGGAAGGCGTGGTTCCAATCTTTGGTACTGGCTTTGTGCCAAGCGTGCCTGATGGCGGTTAACCTGTTTTTGGACTTTTTGCGGTTGCGTTTTCCGGTTAAGCATTTTGAAAACGAGCAAAGAACCACCACCACAACTGAGGACGATCGCAGCTACCATCCATAAAGGTGTAGGGTTACTATTCTCAGAGGGCACACTGATTGGTTCTTCAACAATAACTGGGATTGTTTCTGGTTCTTCTTGTGCTACCTGTCCAGCATTACCTAAGCTGTACAGGGCAAAGGCACCACCTCCTAAAAACATGGCTAAACACCCAGTCAACAATAGCCAAGGATGATGTGTTACCAGATATATCAGAACATTCGAGCTTTGTTTTAATCTCGATTTCCTGTTTGTCAGCTCTGGAGTAGCCCTTCTGAGTCGGGTTGGCTCGCGCTGTACACTCTGACTTTTTTCCATGATTACTTTCAGATTTGTACCCCTCTAGTCAATAAATTGTACTGGAGGAGTCAAGCATCAGGTATCCGTAACAAAATTTCCGATTCCAGTAGCTTTTTTGTAAAACAGATGCTACCAAATCCGGCTAAGTTTTGTCAAAATTGTGTCTTTATTGTGACTTCTTGCCGTAATGCTCTGAAATCAGTTTGCTTATTTTTTCTGTCAGCTAGGAGAATACCTTTCAAGAGCAAGTTGAATTAACCGATCAACTAATTCTGGAAAGGAAACTCCACTATGGGCCCAGAGTTGCGGATACATACTCGTCGCCGTAAACCCCGGCAACGTATTGATTTCGTTAATCAAAACCTCTTGTGTAGCTTCTACATAGAAGAAATCGACCCTTGCCAATCCCGCAGCATCAACAGCTGCAAAGGCTTGCAAAGCCATGTCCTGAATTTGACGAGCGATCGCATCTGGAATCGGTGCTGGAATCAGTAAATCTGCCCGACCCTCTGTATATTTAGTTTCATAATCATAAAAATCGCTATCATAACTAATCTCTCCAACGATAGAGGCTTGGGGTTGATCGTTACCCAAAACGGCGCACTCAACTTCCCTGGCGACGACACCAGCTTCTACAACCAGTCTTCGGTCATAACTGGCGGCATTATCTAAAGCGGCTTCTAATTCTTGGCGCGATCGCACTTTGGCAATACCCACTGATGAACCCAAATTAGCAGGTTTGACAAAAGCAGGATATCCTAATGCTGCCTCAATGTCATCACACAATTTCGGAAACACACACGGATTAGACCAAACTTGCGCTCTAGTTATCGCTTTATATTTTACCTGTGCAAGTCCCGCTTGCTCAAAGGCCATTTTCATCGCAATTTTATCCATCCCCATCGCCGAACCTAAGACCCCAGAACCAACAAAGGGGACTTGCATCAAAGTTAATAACCCTTGAATTGTCCCGTCTTCACCGTTGGGGCCGTGGAGAACGGGAAACCAAATATCCACTTGGGCAACTTGAGAGGGAGATTCCCATTTGCTTAGGGTTTGGGCTTGAGGATTGGATGTCAGATTTCCCTCAGCAGTTGATTGTTCAGCTTCTAGAAGCGGATTGCCTGTTTCTAAAACCTTTTGGGGTACTTCTCCCGCTAGCCAGCGTCCATCTTTTTGGATGTAAAAAGGCAGGATTTCGTACTTACTAGCATTTTCCTCTGCACTCAGGGCTTTAGCGATCGCCCCTGCTGATTTGATTGAAACTTCATGTTCTCCCGAACGACCGCCAAACAGTAACCCCACGCGCAGCTTAGTCATTTTCGGTTCCTCGACACTTCTCAAGCAGATAGCGTATCATAACCTACAAAAGTTGCCATGCTTTTCTATATTATTTTTTTTGCCCGTTCAAACCCTGGCTAGAAAAACTCTACCAATTGAGGTGTCAAAATTTTTTCAGATATTCAAAATCATTGGGCCAAATCATCTATTCTCGCAGCAGCCAAGCGAAATATATTCAAAGGTTATTTGGACGGCACTTTTCGTCCTAATGCACCTGTAACTCGTGCTGAATTTGCGGCGATTATTTTCGTAGGCTTACCGAAACAGCCATTATCTCGCCCAGCAATCACCTTTACAGATGTACCCGCTAATCACTGGGCTGCTAAAGCCATCGCCGAAGCGTATCAGACAAAATACCTGTCTGGATATCCCAATTCTCTTTTCAAACCCAATGAACTAATCCTGCGTGTGCAAGCATTAGCTGCTTTAGCTTCTGGGTTAAATTATGGGGTTACAGTAGAGCCGATAAACACGTTAAAAAAATATTACAGTGATTTTGCACAAATTCCCAGTTATGCTGTGAGTGCGATCGCAGCCGCAACCGAAAAGCGAATTATTGTTAACTACCCCGATATCAAAGGCTTACAGCCCAATCAAAACGCTACTAGGGGCGAAATAGCAGTATTTATTTGTCGAGTTCTCGAAGTTCCTACAGTATCTTATAAGTATATTCCGGGTGTAGAGTTGTTCGCAATTCCACCACAATTTGATGCTGCTGATGATTTTGCCGAAGGATTTGCGCGAGTCCAAAAAGATAATCGGTGGGGCTATATCGACAAAACCGGAAAATTTATAATTCCTCCACAATTTGATGAAGCTCATCCTTTATCGGAAGGATTGGTATTAGTAAAAGAAAACATAAATCAATCAATCTCTACTTAATTCATGGAAATTCGCGGTACTTGGATCACTACAACAGTTAGCAAAGTCTTAGACTCTAGAAAAAATATTGCCGAGGCGATGAACTTTCTCGCCGAAACAGGATTTAATGTCGTATTTCCTGTTGTCTGGAATAACGGAGTCACTAGTTATCCCAGTCGAGTTATGCAGGAAAATTTTGGTATTGAAATAAATCCGCGATTCCAAGGTAGAGATCCTTTAGCCGAATTAGTTGAGGAAGCAAAACGGGTTAATCTCGCAGTTATTCCTTGGTTTGAATATGGCTTTGCTAGTTCTTATCAAAAAAATGGTGGTACAATTATTGCCAAAAAACCACAATGGGCAGCCCGTGACTCTGCTGGGAATTTACTTGTTAAAAATGGTTTTGAATGGCTAAATGCTTTTGATAGCGAAGTGCAAAACTTTTTATTAAGTTTATTCTTAGAAGTTATTAAAAAATATGAAGTTGCAGGTATTCAAGGGGATGATCGCTTTCCTGCTTTTCCTAGTGAAGGTGGTTATGAGCAAAAAACTGTTGAACGCTATCAGCAAGAGTTTAATCAACTACCGCCAGTAAATTCTAAAGATCCACAATGGTTACAGTGGCGGGCTGATATTCTTTCAAATTTTTTAACCCGCGTCTACCGCGAAATAATTACTATCAATCCTGAATCAATTGTTTCATTGTCTCCCAGTGTTTATCCTTGGAGTTATGAAAACTACCTGCAAGATTCTAAAAATTGGGTCGATCTGGGATTAGTCGATTTAATTCATCCGCAGTTGTATTACCGAGAATTTGAACTTTACAAAAAAGATATAGATAAGCTCATAGCTAATCAATTTAGCAAAGAACAATTGTCAAAATTAATTCCTGGTGTTCTTTTGCAACAAAGTACATATCGGATTACTCCAGAACATTTAGTCCAGGCAATAAACTATAACCGTTCTGTTGGTATACAAGGAGAAGTTTTATTTTTCTATGAAGCTTTGCGAGAAAATGATAGTGCTTTAGCAAAATTACTCAAATCAGGGGTTTACTCTACACCTCCTGGAAAATTTGATCAGAAAGAAATTAAGAAATCTGGCTTTACCGATCGACGAACGAGTGGTAATTTTATTTACATAAATACATCACAGGAAATTAGCCTCAAAGTACAATTTGATTGGGTTGAACCATTTTCTGAAGGAATGGCAGCCGTGAAGATGGGTTACAAATGGAGCTACATTGATAAAACAGGTAAGCTGATTACCCGCTTTCGGTTTGATGCTGCCGAACCTTTTTCACAAGGACTAGCCCTGGTAAAAATTAATAACAAATATAGCTATATTGATAAAGCTGCCAAATTGATAACTGCTTTACAATTTGATGATGCTGTCTCTTTCTCTTCAGGTATGGCAGCTATAAAAATAGCTGATAAATGGGGATATATTGCTCAAACCAGTAAAAAAATTATAATTCCTACTCAATTCGACGATGCTAAATCTTTTGCTGAAGACTTAGCTGCTGTCAAGATAGCTAATAAGTGGGGATATATTGATAAAACAGGTAAAATTATAATTCAATTTAGCTTAGATGAGGCAACAAGCTTTTCTGAAGGATTGGCATTAGTAAAACAAGCAAATAAATTTGGCTACATAGGTAAAGATGGGAATTTTATTATAGAGCCACAATTTGACGAAGCTGATACTTTCTCCCAAGGGTTAGCTCCTGCTAAAACAGGAAGTAAATGGGGATATATTAATCAGTTTGGTGAGTTTTTAATTCCGCCAGATTTCGATTTTGCTAAACCTTTTTCTGAAGGCAGAGCATTAGTTAATATTGGTGGAGAATTCAAACAAGATAAGGAACAAGGGAAAGTATCTTTTATGGGAGGTAAATGGGGATACATTTGCAAACCCTAAGAAGATATTTGTAAAGTGTAATTCCTTACTCGTCTGAGTGACTGGAAGTCGTTGCTACACGAGAATTTATCCACGTAAGTGAGTTAAAACCTTAATTTTTAAACTTCCAGCCTTCAATTAAAACAATCGTGTTGTCAGCTACAGTTATATTCCAGGAAAATGGGCAACAATATTGATCAATAACTAGAAATGCAGCCCTACCTGTAAAAGATGCTGCCGTTTCATGAAACCCAGAATTATTGTTTGCGGCTTAGGACGTACCGGATATAAAACCTTTCGTTTGCTGAGACATCAGGGGGCCTTCGTTGTTGGCATTCATCACCAATCTATCCCTGGCGAAACGGCAGGAGATGTGATTGTTGGCGATTTACAAGCAGCTTCTACCCTAACAGCAGCAGGAATTCAAGAGGCACACACTTTAGTCATCTCTGGATCTAAAGATGCTCTGAATTTGTCTATTATGATGCAAGCGCGGGTGCTAAATCCCCAGATTCGGATTATCAACCGTTTTTATAATACAAATTTGGGCGAACGCCTAGATCAAAGTTTGCCAGACCATTTGAGTATGAGTGTTGTGGGATTAGCAGCACCCGTATTCACCTTTGCAGCGATGGGAAACCGAGCGATCGGACAAATCAAATTATTTCAGCAAACTTGGCCAATTCACGAAGAATATATCGATGAAAACCACTTCTGGAGAGGTTTAAAGCTGAGTGAATTGTGGGAAGACCGATCGCGGATGCTGATTTATTACTTGCCAGTAGAAGGTGAGATGGATTTGGTGTCAGGTGTCATATCTGGACAAGAGATCCAAGTAGGCGATCGCTTAATCATTGGTACACAACCCCGCATCCGTTCTCCCCGGCGATCGTTGATTAAAAAACTGCTGAAAGCCTTGACTAATTTTAAGCAGTTTCAGCAACACGGGCGATCGGTATTGGTGGGTGCTGTTGTGTTACTTGCAGTTATTGCGATCGCTACACTCACCTATATGTCGGCTGAGTTGAGTTTATCTCCTGTCGATGCTCTCTATTTTTCTGTAGGCATGATTACCGGAGCGGGTGGTAATGACAAAGTAGTAGAAAATGCTCCTAACAGTATTAAGTTATTTACTGTTGTAATGATGCTGGTTGGAGCAGTGGTGATTGGTATTTGGTATGCAATGCTCACCGATTTTGTCTTAGGAAGCCGCTTTAAGCAATTTTGGGATGCAGCCAGAATACCCCAACGATATCACTACATTGTCTGTGGCTTGAGTGGTATTGGGGTGAGAATTGTCCAGCAACTCCACGCGAGTGGGCATGAAGTTGTAGTAGTTGAACCCGACTCCAATAACAAATATATCAACACTGCCCGCGAACTAGGTATCCCCGTGATTCAGGGTGATGCCAGTTTTCGTACAATACTTAAATCCAGCAATATAGACTCTGCTGCCGCCGTACTTGCTGTTACTAGCAATGATGCCACCAATCTGGAAATTGCCCTCAAAGCCAAAGGCTTGACACCCAGTATTCCGGTGATTGTTCATTATGCCGATCCTGATTTTGCTGGCATAGCTCAACAGCTATTTGGCTTCGAGGCCGTACTGAGTCCGGCGGAATTAGCAGCCCCAGCTTTTGCTGCTGCTGCACTAGGAGGACGCATTCTTGGCAATGGCATCACAGCCGATAGTCTTTGGGTAGCTTTTGCAACTGTGATTACACCTTTACACGCCTTTTGTGGTCAATGGGTGAAAGATGTAGCCATGTCTGCTGACTGTGTACCTTTGTACGTAGAAACGAATCACCAAACCCTTCATGGCTGGGATTTATTAGAGACAAACCTCAGTGCTGGCGACGTTTTATATATGACTATGCCAGCGACACGGCTATATCAATTGTGGCGGGATGAGCGAGTTTGCGAAACACACGCTTAAATAATTCGTAATAGAGCCTCCGGCACGCTACGCGAACGTAATTCGTAATTAATATACTGCCCCCCTGCTCCCATTTATTTGTTAACTACTCGTTGTTGATATTCTTGCTCAGTAATCATATCGAGAGTGTTTTCTAGGCGATCGACAAATACGATACCGTCGAGATGATCGGACTCGTGTTGAAAAATCCGAGCAATAAAATCGGTTAATTCTTGCTTTTGTAAATTGCCTTGAGAGTCAGTGTATTCCACTTCAATAGATTTATAGCGAGGAACTAACCCTCTAATTCCGGGAACGCTTAAACAACCTTCCCAATCTTTGACAACTTCAGTTGAATGAGCAATGATTTTGGGATTAATCATAGCAGTAGGTTCCATTTCCGGCGCGTTGGGATACCTGGCATTAGGACGGGAAGCCACAATAAATAAACGATAAGATTGTGCTACTTGAGGCGCAGCAATTCCTACGCCGTTAGCCTTGGCAACAGTAGCGATTAAGTCTTCAATTAATTTTTGGATATGCTCATCTTGAATATTCTCAACCCAAACAGCTTTTTGGCGCAATTTTGGATTGCCTAATTGAATGATTGGTGCTAATTCAGTCATGATAAAACTATTTTGGGGAATGGGGAATGGGGAATGGGGCATTGGTATTCACTAATGACAAATTACCAATGACCAATGACCAATGACCAATGACAAACTTTATCCTTCTCGTCTTGCGGGTAAAGCAGCAGGTTGGACTGCTATTTGGACAATTTGCCCATTGCGTTCTACTTGCATTGGTAACTTAGTACCGATTTTGCTATTTTCTACTAGCTTTTGTACTTCTTCAATTTTAGTAACAGGCTGGCTGTTAATGCTTTTAATCACATCACCGACTCGTAATCCAGCTACAGATGCAGGCGATCGCGGCACAATCTCAACCAGCAAAACACCCTCTTCTGCTGTAAGCTTTAAGCGATCGCCTGCACTATCTCTGATTTTTTCTTTAATTTCTGGTGTCAGTGTCACCATCTGAACACCCAAATAAGGATGATCGACTTTGCCTGTAGCAATTAATTCCTGGGCAATTTTTTGTGCAGTGTTAATGGGGATAGCAAATCCCAAGCCTTGAGCGCCTCGGATAATAGCTGTGTTCATCGCTATTACCTGTCCACGAGCATTAAGCAATGGCCCACCAGAATTACCAGGGTTAATCGCAGCATCGGTTTGGATGTAATCAACCCGCTTGTCACTAGCACCGATATCTCTACCAGAACGACCTGTAGCACTAATAATCCCAGAAGTGACGGTATTATTCAAGCCTAAAGGGTTGCCAATAGCGATTACTGCTTCTCCTGGTTGTAAAGCATCAGAGTTACCTACAGATAAGGTTGGCAGATTATTAGCATCAATTTTGATCACAGCAACATCCGTTACTGGATCTTCACCTAGTACTTTACCGTCAAAAGTCCGCCCATCTTTGAGTATGACAGTCACTCTATCAGCACCATCTACTACATGGGAATTGGTCAAAATTTGACCTGAAGAATTAATAATAAATCCAGAGCCACTACCGCGCTCTACCCGTTGTCTAGGTTGTGGTGCTGCGTCTCCAAAAAACCGCCGGAAAAATGGATCGTTAAATTCGTCTGGTACGCGAGAAGTGATTGTTCGAGAAGAATCAATGCGAACTACCGCAGGCCCCACATTTTGTACTACTTTTACGACAAAATTAGGATCTCCAGACGACGAGAAAATCGGCGGGGGGACAATTCCCTGATTGGGTTCTATTCTTTCTTGGGGTTGAGTGTCACTTTGTCGAGTCTCAAAGGTCTTAGCTGGTACAAGAGAGCAGCTTCCCAAGAACACCATTGCTACCCCATATAACAGCATCCACCACCTTTGGTGTAAACCCCTGGTATCAGTTTTTTTGGGTGCTAAGTCATGGTTTGTTGTCTTCATGTATCGTTGCTTCTCCGTGTCAATAAGAGTGCTGAGTTAAAAGTGCCGAGTGCTGAGTTAAAAAAACCGCTCATAATAAGGGACGAGGCATATACTGAGTACTAAGGCTCTGATAAATTTTTGCTTTACTCAGCACTCAGTACTCAGCACTCGATTTGGTCAGTGAGTGTTAGGATCTTGCCTACTGGGTATGTCCCAAAATGATTACAACTTAAAAGCTTATTCTAGGTCTAGCGTGTCTGGATGCTAAATTGATGCTTTATCTTCTATTGTGACGATTAGCAGCAAAGGTGGTGGATAATGGAAATTCCCATAGAAAGTCTGTGGAGTCAGGTACTAGAGCGCCTACAGGTTGAACTATCCCGACCGACCTTTGAAACTTGGATAAAAACTGCTAGTGCAGAGCGATTAGAAAATAATTGCTTAGTAATCCGCACTCCTAATCCTTTTGCTCGTAATTGGTTACAAAAGTATTACATCAATACCATTGCTCATGCAGTACAAGATATTCTCGGTCATCCCGTAGGAATTTACATTACTGTTGCTCAAGGTGATGAAGTTTCTCATTTTAGTGAACGGGAGGTTTCTTGGGAATCAACAAATCCTAGCAGTATTCCTGAAGCTGTTTCTCATCACAATCATAAAACTACTGAATTAAATTCTAAATATGTCTTTTCACGATTTGTAGTTGGTGCCAACAATCGGATGGCTCACGCTGCTTCTTTGGCAGTTGCAGAATCTCCAGGTAAAGAGTTTAATCCTTTATTTTTATGTGGTGGTGTAGGTTTAGGTAAAACTCATCTGATGCAAGCTATTGGTCATTATCGCTGGAAAATTTGTCCTGATTGTAAAATATTTTATGTTTCTACTGAACAGTTTACTAATGATTTAATTACAGCGATTCGTAAAGATAGTATGCAAAGTTTTCGAGAACATTATCGAGCTGCTGATGTTTTATTAGTTGATGATATTCAGTTTCTTGAAGGCAAAGAATACACTCAAGAAGAATTTTTTTATACTTTTAATACTTTACATGAAGCTGGCAAACAAGTTGTAATTGCTTCCGATCGTCCTCCTAACCAGATTCCTAGCTTACAAGAACGTCTTTGTTCTCGGTTTTCTATGGGGTTAATCGCAGATATCCAAAAGCCGGATTTAGAAACTAGGATGGCAATTTTGCAAAAAAAAGCCGAGGATGAAAATATTTGTCTTCCCCGCGATGTGATTGAGTATATTGCTTCTAACTATACTTCTAATATTCGAGAATTAGAAGGAGCTTTAATTCGGGCGGTGGCTTATATTTCTATTTGGGGCTTACCGATGACGGTGGAAAATATCACACCTGTTTTAGAACCGCCTAACGAAAAAATGGCAGCTACCCCAGAAGCAATTTTAAAGGTCGTAGCGGATAATTTTGATGTTTCAATAGACGATCTCAAAGGTAACTCACGACGAAGAGAGATTAGTTGGGCGCGTCAAATAGGAATGTATCTCATGCGTCAACATACATCGCTGAGTTTGCCGAGAATTGGCGAGGAGTTTGGTGGCAAAGACCATACAACGGTAATCTATAGTTGCGATAAAATTACCCAACTCCACCAGAGCGATCGCACTTTAGCACAAACCCTCCGCCAACTGAGCGATCGCATCAACATGACTAGCCGTTCTCAAAAATCATAGGGAAAATATGCTGATGGGGCGCTTGTCGCCTCGTCAGCGCTGCGCGAACAGTCCTGAGAAGGAAGCGACACGAGCGATTTTAAGACACTCGGATGATTGATCCCAAAAAAAGCTGCAAAACACGCCCCTCTCTGATTCGGAGAAGGACAGACTGGAACGAAAGTTCAAGTCCAGGTAAGAAAAGGTTTCTCGAACTCACGTTAAATTAATTTGCATTAGGTTGTAGATTGCAGAGTTTGCTGTAGTTTGAGTAAGCGATCGCTCGCTGCTTGTAATGTCTCAGGTGTTTTGCTAAAGCAGAATCTGATCAATGAATGGCCTTTTTCTGGTTGGCTGAAAAAGCTGGAACCAGGAACTACGGCGACACCAATATTTTTAATTAGATGGTAAGTGAATTCAATATCTGTTTTGTAGCCAAATTTAGAAATATCTGCAAGAACATAATAGGCTCCTTGGGGAAGGAAGTAAGGAATACCAACTCCATTGAGTATCTGTAAGATGGAGTCTCGCTTCTGGTGATAAAGTTTGCCTAGTTCTTCATAATAGGATGGTGGTAGTTGCATCGCGGCAACTCCGGCTCGTTGCAATGGTGCGGGAGCGCCAACGGTGAGAAAATCATGGACTTTACGAATGGCTCCCGTTAATTCGGGGTTTGCCAAAATGTAGCCAACTCGCCATCCGGTGACACTATAAGTTTTGGATAAACCGTTGATGGTAACAGTGCGTTCTTCCATACCGGGAAGGGTCGCTAGGGCAATATGTTGAGTGCCATCATAGAGAATATGTTCGTAGATTTCATCTGTGAAGGCTAACACATCCCATTTTTGACAAAGTTCAGCAATTAAGGTGAGTTCTTCACGGGTGAAGACTTTGCCGGTGGGGTTATGCGGTGTGTTGATAATAATAGCTTTGGTATTAGCATTAAAAGCTTGACGCAACTGTGCTTCATCAAATGTCCAATGGGGAGGATGCAGTGTTACGTATCGGGGTGTGGCACCAGCTAAAATCGCATCGGGGCCGTAGTTTTCGTAATAAGGCTCAAATACAATTACTTCATCACCAGGATCGACTGTCGCCAGCATTACAGATGCCATTGCTTCTGTGGAACCACAGGTGACGGTGATTTGGGTTTCAGGGTCGATATCTAAGCCGAGATACCAACGAACTTTGCTAGCGATCGCCTGACGAAATGCGCGATCGCCCCAAGTAATGGCATACTGGTTGACATCTGCCTCTATTGCATCATTTGCTGCCTGTTTCAACTCCAAGGGACATGGAAAATCAGGGAACCCCTGAGCCAGATTCACTGCACTATATTGCAGTGCCACCCGTGTCATTTCCCGAATTACCGACTCTCTAAACTGGTCTGCCTTCGCTGATATTTTTTTACGCCCAATCTCACTCACTCCCATACCTCCGTTGATCTCTATTGCGGTTATGTAGGAACTAAATCCCACAAATTCCATAATACCGATAGCTTTATCGTAGTATACTCAAATTCAAGATTCAGAGGGAATGCAACCTTATAATCTATATACTTAATTATTGATATTAATAGTCAATTACTGAAGTACTGATCCAGAATCATCATGAAATCTTTGCACCGTCCCGATCTTTATAGCTGGTCTAATTTCAATCCGGCAAGAAATATTGATTTCAATGGGATTGCCTGGATTCGCCCAGATGGAAACATCTTGATTGACCCAGTAGCCCTATCAAACCATGATTGGAATCATTTGAAATCCCTCGGTGGTGTAGTCTGGATTGTGCTGACGAATTCCGAGCATATCAGGGCAAGTAAAGATATTGCCGATCAAACTTATGCTAAGATAGCTGGCCCATTGGCAGAAAAAGACACTTTTCCCATACCTTGCGATCGCTGGCTGTCTGATGGTGAAGAGTTTGTACCTGGGTTAAAAGTAATTGAACTCCAAGGCTCGAAAACTCCCGGTGAATTAGCTCTGTTACTGGAGGAGACAACTTTGATTACAGGGGATTTAGTCAGGGCACGTAAAGCAGGTAGCTTAACTATATTGCCAGATGACAAGCTACTGAATCGAGAGGAAGCTATTGCTTCGGTTCGCAGGTTGGCTCAACTGAGTCGAGTTGAAGCAGTGCTGGTGGGGGATGGTTGGCCCGTCTTCCGCGATGGACGCGATCGCTTACAGGAACTTGTAGCCACGCTGTAAATGATTGAGAGTCAAAATAAGGGGAGAGGGGAAGACTGTTTTACTCTCGAAAAGGAGTACATTTCCTAAAGTTAGGCTTTTCCCTTTCCCTCTATTTTCAATTATTAGGAGCAAAGCGCGAGTCTCCTGTCGAAAGGCTGCGCGATCGCGTGCAGAATATTTACAGTGTTGCCGCCTAAAATTATGGATAATTCCCCAGTGGTCGCTCAAGCAGATACATCCTTAGCAAATTACACTCAGGAAAATATACATCTAGTGGAGTCAGCAGTTATAAAAGAAAAGATCGGAACTGATTTTGACTCTCGCATGATGCTGCGGTGTTTGGAACTTGCTCGCCGCGCTTTAGGACGGACTTCCCCAAATCCTTTAGTGGGAGCGGTGATTGTCAAGGATGGCGAGATTGTCGGCGAAGGGTTTCATCCTCGTGCAGGTGAGCCTCATGCAGAAGTGTTTGCTTTGCAAGCAGCAGGCGATCGCGCTCGTGGTGCAACAATCTATGTATCACTTGAACCTTGCAATCACTACGGACGTACTCCCCCGTGTTCCGAAGGATTAATCCAAGCTGGAGTGGCAAAAGTCGTAGTGGGTATGGTTGATCCCAATCCACTGGTAGCTGGAGGCGGTATTGCCCGTTTACGCGCGGCGGGGATCGAAGTCTTGGTAGGAGTAGAAGAATCAGCTTGTCATCAGCTCAATGAAGCTTTTGTGCATCGCATTCTCTACAAACGACCTTTGGGAATTTTAAAATATGCCATGACTTTAGATGGCAAAATTGCTACCACCTCTGGTCATAGCGCCTGGGTGACAAGCCAAGAAGCCCGCAATGAAGTACATCAACTACGGGCAGCTTGCGATGCAATAATTGTCGGCGGCAATACAGTCCGACAAGATAATCCTTATTTAACTAGCCATCATGCGGAGGCACATAATCCCCTACGGGTGGTGATGAGTCGCCATCTCAACTTACCGGAAAGTGCCCACCTGTGGCGAACTACGGATGCTCCAACTTTGGTGTTGACAGAGAAGGGTGCTAACCCTGATTTTCAAGAACTGCTGCTCAAACAGGGGGTGGAAATCGTGGAATTAACATCCCTTACACCAGATAACGCAATGGCGTACTTATATGAACGGGGTTTTTGTAGCGTCTTGTGGGAATGTGGCGGTACTTTAGCTGCTAGTGCGATCGCTCAAGGAGCTGTGCAAAAAGTTTTGGCATTTATCGCCCCAAAAATTATTGGTGGTAGCATTGCTCCCACACCAGTGGGCGATTTAGGTTTTACTACCATGACTGAGGCGTTGTCTCTAGAACGTGTTCGTTGGCGTGTAGTAGGCTCTGACTGCTTAGTGGAAGGTTATTTTCCCAAAAAAGCCAATAGTCAATAGTATTAACACTTGACTATCAATCAATTAATCGTGATTTTGCTATCATGAACACTGGCGTTCATGGGCAATATCACGGATAAGCGCTAGCCGAGATTGAATGTAGTGGCAGAGATAATCAGTTTCGTTAGGATCTAACAAAACTTGTGTTTCGGTTTGTTTCACTAACCACTGCACCAAGCTAGCATCATCCAGTTGTAAGAGGAGCTTGGCTTGGGCGGTTTCAACCACTGACCAAAGCTGACGCATGATTGTAGGAGTCATCAGACCTCGATTGAATAATGAGCTATTAGCTGTCTTTAGATTACACAATTCCGATCGCAATTTACGACATGAATGTAGAAGCTGAGACAAGTATTATTAAAAACTTAATAATGGTATTTATAACTTTATGAAGATTAAGAATTTGAAACTAAGCTTGGAATGGGGAATGGGGAATGGGGAATTGGGTAAATAGGTTTTTATGGGTTTAGTTGCAAAACCTAGAAGACAAAGACACTAATTCTAAAAACTGGGTTTTTGTGTTTGCTAAGACCGAAATTATGTTGATTTTAGTCCAGGAAAGACAGCTTTTCAAATACTATATTGAATCCTGAATCTGTCTTCTAAGATACAAAAATTTAATTTTTGAGAACAACATTTTCTAGAAAGTTAACATTTTTTAGCTGTCGATGGACTCACAAAATCATGTAAATTTTCATCCCAAATGCTAATGTAAATAAAATTACATTCTTGGCGGATAATCTGGCCCTTGACTGAGCCATTCTTAAAACTAAAATTATCAGACTGACCCTGTTGTACCTGTTTTAGTCCTTGCTTAATTTCTTCAGTGGCTTGCCCGTCTAACAAGCCATTCAAGGTAGCTTCCATCACCTGCGGGTCTACCGATTGGGCAAAAGATACCTCAGTTTGGCGCAGCGCTTTAGAATTACGATCAAATAAGTAGCCAAGGTCAATTTTGTTGGGCACTAGTTTATAAACGACAGCACGGGTATTACCCCATGCGCCTCTTAAATCTTGATTTGGTTTACCGAGGCTAGCTTCTACAATGTTTCTTGCTGTACCTGTAGGAAATGCGGGAACGCTTTGTTTGCTGGTAGTAGCAGCTAATTTACTGCGCGGCTTCTTCTGTGGTTTGGAACGCACTTCTGGTGTGGGAACTGCGTTGTCATTGACCGCCCCAGGTATCGTCTCATTTGGTTCTGGCTGTGGTGTAGAAGACACTTCTGGCGCTGGAGTATCTGAAGTTACAGGCTCTTTTTCTGGCTGTGGCGTGGATACAACTGGGGGATTAAAGGTTGGCAAAGGATCGGGAATTACTCGCTTTCGTGGTGGTGAGACTGGTACAACTGGGACTGGAGAAGTTTGGGAAGAAAGGGGCGATTCGGTAGATGCGGGAGTAGGCAAAGATTCTAGCGATGGGGTGCGACTTGTAACAATGGTTGTTTCTGGTTGTTGCTGACGAATGATGTTAGGAATCACTATTGCACCAATCAAGCCGCCTACCAGCAAACTACCAATAATTACAGCAGGTTTTTGCCAGTTTCCAGGAGTGGAAGTCCCTGGAATAACAGTTGGTTTTTGTGGGGAATATAATGGCTGGGTTTGTCGAGTCGATGTCGCAGGGGGATAAAAATTAACTGTCGGAGTATTTGCAGCTAACTCAGGAGGGATATTACTAGCAGACTGCAAAGCGTGTAACATTTTACTAGCAGTGCTGTAGCGATCGCCAGCATGAGGCTTAATTGCCTGATTGAGTACTGCCGCCAATTGAGAAGAGACGTTAGGGGCGTGTTCCTGCCAAAGTATTTCCCCAGTTTTGAGATCGGTTTGCAATTCTTGCGGGTGTTTGCCAGTCAGCAGATAAATCGCCGTTAAACCTAAGCTGTAGATATCAGTGGCGTAAACTGGGCGGCCAACGGCTTGTTCGCTAGGCATATATCCAGGCGTACCAATAACGAGCGATCGCGTGGGGTATCCTGAAGAATTGACTACAGAACGGATTGTTTCTTTGACTGCACCAAAATCAATCAAAACCGGCTTGTTATCAACAGAACGGAGAATAATGTTCTCAGGTTTAATATCCCGGTGAATAATGCCTTTACTGTGGACATAATTTAAGACTGAAAGCAGACTCAAGAGAATTTGTCGAACAGCAGCTTCACTCTCAAATCCTTTGGCTTCGACAATTTTCGTCAGAGTTTGGCCGTGAATCCATTCTTGGACAAGGTAAAATTGCCCGTTCTCAGAAAAGTAGGCGTAGAGTTTAGGAATTTGGTTACTACTTTCACCCAAATATTCCAAGGTTGCGGCTTCTCGTTCAAACCGTTGTTGGATCAGTTGGTAATTTTGCGGATCATTATTAGTTATCGGTTTGAGTTGCTTAATCACACAACGACGGCGAGAAGGCATGTGAGCATCCTCTGCCAGAAAGGTTTCGCCAAAACCACCAGCACCGATTACCTGGATAACTTGATAGCGATTGTTTAGCAGGGTTATTGTCATGAAAAATTACAAGCATAGACATCGGAGACACTCCGCCTCTGGGCTTGTCGTCAGACATCGCCCTTTCCAAATGTACATCACATCAAAGCCAGGGCGAAGCTCATTCGCGTCTACACAGATAAAATCCACCTCCGTGCAATACGGTTCGGATAAGCAAGGGAGGCAGGGGAGGGAACTAGATTTCTTTTTCCCCCCTTGCAAAAGGGGGGATTAAGGGGGGTAATTTGACTTGTGTGTACACCGTAGCCTTTCCAAGGGGGGATAAATGAGTGCCTAAAATCACAGTCAACTACTTTTCAAACAACCTCTTAGGTAAACTCTATAGTCTCAACAAACTCTAAAATACTTTCCTTAATATCTTCAGCTTCTTCTTCAAGGGACTCAGGAGTTTCACCGTCCAGAAAGCTATGCTGACTACTAACTATATACAAAAATTCACCACTGATAAAGGTGAGCAAACCCCGGTACGCATCTAATCTGATCGCAGTTCCATTATTTTCTTGCTTAGAAATTGTCGAACCTTTGGGCATATCAATTAACACATAGTAAGCGCCTCGCAAAGTATCTTCCAGATATTCGGTGTACTCCACAGAAGCATCTGGGACATTGGCAAAAATTGCCTGGGGTACATACTTGTCTACTAAAATTGTTTGTAAATATTCTTCTTGTCCAACAGACTCCAACTCCTCTAACTGTTCTAGAGGGAAAGGATAATAATCGATTCTCAGCAGAGTACCAATGTCATCGGAAAAGCCAACGACTCCTTCCTGACTTTGAATTCTACCGCCCTGCTGCGGATCAACCGGAATCGGTACAGCAAAATTACCTAAAGGAGATTGATATGTCTGTTCGCTAAAATCTTCTATGACTACTGTCTCATCTTCGTCGTCTTCCGCATATTCTTCATTTTCTGCTTCCTTAAAGGCTGCAATTACCTCCTTAATGATTTCCTCTGCTTCTTCATCTTCGAGTTCCAAGGCTGCTTGTAGCTTTTTGAGGTAAGCTTGTTTCGATTTCGGGATGGCGAGTTCATCGTCTAAAAGCACTATCACCCCAGCAGCAAAACCATCCAGCACTAATTCTTCTGAGAGAGATACTTTGGCGACATTAAACAGGGGCCCAATTCCCTCTTCTTCTGCAATGGCAAGGAGTCTATCAACTATTTCGGCGATTTCATCTTCTGAGTATTCCTCGAAAACCTCAAATTCCCAGAGGATACCCGCTAAACTTTCTGCATCTACATCTTCAATCATTGAATCAGCGATCGCAGTGACAGTTGCGATCGCCGCCACCGCTTCCTCTGGACTTAGCGATTCCTCTGATGTCTTTGGTGAGTTAAAAACCTTGTCATACTTGGTCATAATTGCTACCTAAATAATTCCTTGATAGTAAAAACAGATTGAAAGTGACAATGGTCAGTTTACCAATGGAGCGAATCTTCTAGAGAAAAAGTTGGCTAATACGTGGTTTACTCACTATTGCTCAGGTGTAACAAAATCTTGTTGAGAGCTAATCTCCAAAGAGTTGAGATGTTCTAAAATCTGTTGTCGAATATACGCTTAAACACGAGTTAGGCTCAATTTTTACCGCAGGTCAAGTTAATTAAATATTGTAAATTTTTGTTATTAAGCAATTATCGTTAATAAATGCTATATTTCTTTATTTTTATCCTCTAGCAAGATGAATTATATCTATCGATAGAATTATAAACTAGCTAACGATAGATACCTATACCGTAGGCAGGATGTCACAATACCGATGTTTGTAGTGACACACAATACTCAAAGCGTTTGTACTGTTAGTTCTACAAATGTAAATTACATGAAATTTTGAGTTTTTTATGGTACAAACCCCTCCATCTCAGTTTTCCCCAGATCAATATAAAGTTGATTCTGCACAAGAAAAAGTAGACGCTATTATAGAAACGCCACCATCAGAAACTGAGATTGACCTAGAGTTTCTTTACACCAGAGATATTGAATTTCGCCAGGAAACCATTTACTTTCTTGTAGTCGATCGCTTTTATGATGGCGATCCAGATAACAGCGAAGGTGAAAATTCAGAACTCTACGATCCCAATAGACAAGAATGGGGTAAGTACTGGGGTGGTGACTTGCAAGGTGTCATCGATAAATTAGATTATCTCAAAAATATGGGAGTTACCGCCCTTTGGCTAACTCCACTATTCGAGCAAGTAGAAGAGTTATTTATTAGCAATGCGGCGATGCATGGCTATTGGACAAAAGACTTTAAGCGGATTAATCCTCGCTACATTGCTGATGGAGAAAACCCTTCTTTAAACGCTACCCAAGAAGAACAAAATACGACATTTGATCGGTTAATTACAGAACTGCACAAGCGGAATATGAAGCTGGTGCTAGATATTGTCTGCAACCATAGCAGTCCTGATACTAGTGGTAGTAAAGGTGAATTGTATGATGATGGCGTTAAAATTGCTGATTTCAATGATGATGTCAATCATTGGTATCACCACTATGGCGAAGTGCAAAACTGGGAAGACGATTGGCAAGTACAGAATTGTGAACTATCTGGTCTTGCAACCTTCAATGAAAATAATACTGAATATCGGCAGTATATTAAGTCAGCAATTAAACAATGGCTAGACAGAGGTGTGGATGCACTGCGGGTTGATACTGTCAAGCACATGCCGATTTGGTTTTGGCAAGAATTCACTGGCGATATGACCAATCATAAACCAGATGTATTTATTTTTGGTGAATGGATTTATAGTAATCCGAGTGACGATCGCTCAGTGGAATTTACCAATCACTCAGGCATGACACTTCTAGACTTTGGGCTATGTGTGGCAATTCGAGCCGCATTGGGTCAAGGTTCAGAAATGGGATTCCAAACAATTCAATACATTTTTGACCAAGATTATCGCTATAACGGGGCAACAGAGTTAGTTACCTTCATCGATAATCATGATATGTGCCGCTTCCAATCGCTGAATCCCGATCCAGCGATGTTGAAGGTTGCGATCGCCCTAATTATGACATCTCGCGGTATTCCCTGTATATATTACGGCACAGAACAGTATTTACATAACGATACTGATGGCGGTAATGACCCATATAACCGCCCGATGATGGAAAATTGGGATACCGATAGTGAGGTTTATCGTTGCATTCGGTTGCTGTCTGGTTTACGCCGACTGAATCCTGCTATATCAATGGGTAGCCATTGGCAGAAATACTTGACCGCCGATGTTTACTGTTATGTCCGCCGCTATCGTGATTCTCTGTGTTTTGTAGCTTTAAACCGGGGAGGGGAAGTTACTCTCCCAGAAGTAGAAACAGAATTACCCGATGGAGAACATACTTGCGTAGTGACTCGCAATAAGTATGAAGTAAAAGACGGTAAGATTTATGACTTAGTATTAGAAGAACGGGGAGTGATTGTTTTCAGCCACGTTGGAGAACGGATCAAAGCACAGACAATTGTGCGCGTTCAACTCAATGGTGTGAATACTCAACCCGGTGAAATCATTGTGGTGACAGGAGATTGTCCAGAGTTGGGTAACTGGGATATCAGCAAAGCATATCCTTTGGAGTACATCAACTCAAATACTTGGTCTGCTGAGATTCCCTTTGATGAAAGCGCTGGTAAGCTAATTGCTTATAAATATGCTATGTGGCGGGAAGGGCGATCGCCTCTGCGGGAAAATTTGGTCAATCGTCGCTGGGTGATTGCCAAAGAAGGTACTGTTAAATGGCGTGATACCTGGGCATCGGGAAGAGAATCGTAGAAATATCGAATAAGTTATGAAAAGTGAAGGATTCAAATTTTGATTCTTCACTTTTTATTATTTGTGAATTAATTTTATGGATTCGTCTTTGACGTTCTCAGAGAGTCGTCGCTATAAATTTATATATGCAATGCTCTGATTTCTAAATACTTTTTCAATATATTTTAGTTTTCAGTGATCTAGATCACACCATTTTGTGAGTAGGAATAGATAGTATCAAGCACATAAACACCTTATAACTGTCAAAGGCAGGAGCTAAAAAGCTCTACCTCTTACAGGGTAAAAGAATAGATGATACCTGTATAAGTACTAAAATCACCAGTTTTTAATTCTTACCAAGTCATCTAAAAAAATGAAAAAAGGTAAATGGTGATGTTTGAACTCTTGCTAAAAAATCAATTAAGCGCTCCCAAAAAAGTAAAATTTAAAAATGAGATTTTGGCACGAGTTCAAGAACAAAAGTCAGGAACTTCAAATGACGAAATTAAATTTTATAAAACTGAATTACTTCCCTACTTTATAAAATTAAGCCAACAAAATCCTGTTTTCAGCGTTACGGAACAATTACGGCTTTTGGTGGGTGTTTGGACACCAATATGGTCTACCATTTCATTTCATGAAAGTTTACCGAAAAGAATACAAGAACAGTCTTTTCAAATTTTTCAGCATGATGGTTACTGTGCCAGTGTCGCTCGCTATATAATGGGCAAAGAGCCGTATTTATCCCAGAGTTTTAACTCAATATTACCAGCTTATGATTTCATGGTAATCCAAAAATATGGAGTTCAAAATGGTAAATGGTATCTTCAAAATATTGATAGATTTCAGGCTTTTAAAAATAGAGAAATTCCTCTAACTTTAGAATCAGTCTACACATGGTTTACTAATGTACTTAACACTAAAGTCAAACTGAATGCGTCAAAATTGGCTTTACCAAAAGCTCTCGAATTAGAAAATCTAGAGATAGATCATACAAATTATTTAAAAAAACCATCTTTAGCACCTTCTCAAGTGTTTCAGCATTTATATATAGATAATGACTGGCGACTTGTAAAAACTCAAACAGATGCCTCCCATCTACCTAGTTACACAATTTCTGTGAAGAGGTAATAACAGGTTATTGATAAAGTAAAAATAAAATTACCGTAGTGGTATCGTACTCTTATTTTTTCTCAGCGATCTCTGTGCTTCTGCGGTTTAAAAGTATTTTTTCTAACTACAGAGGTGCAGAGGACACAGAGTATAGAGCTTAAAGAGAAATCTATTTACCAAATTTTTACGCACCTTGAAAGGGCTAGTCTTAGAGGTTGTTTGAAAAGTGGTTGGGTGTGATTTTAGGCACTTATTGATCCCCCCTAACCCCCCTTATTAAGCTATCCATTACCCGGATCTTTCTCAACAAAACATAAAAATACTTAAAGAAAGGCGAAAAGGTTGATAGATATAGTTTTGAG
>NZ_JBALEQ010000014.1:0-40388 GCF_036917775.1 Nostoc sp. | reverse complement strand
CCTCAAACCTCATAAACAACTCTATTTTCAGCGTGGTTTTTCTGCCCTCTCCCTTATGCAGCAAACTTTATAGGTCGCTTGTCACCCTCTGAGCTCAATCATAGAATTTTTTTTACAAAATTTTTCGAGTTTTTAAGTGATCATATTTGATTTGAACTACTTTTTTTAGACATATCTTAGAATGTAGATGCACACAATGTAGCTATTTTTTCTAAAAAATGGCCACGGCGATCGCAACAGAGGTTACATTCGTCCGTTTAACTTTTTCGAAATTCCATCCAAATTGATGATATAGGCTGATATATTTCTAACCGAAATTACAGCCTAATCAAGCAAGTAGACGATTTATCCATAAATGGATCGTCAGGGTGCTAAGACAGCGTAGAGAGAGAGCTACAGGATATCTTCCTCACCGTACCAGCAGCTATGCATATCGAAGAACCCGCTACCCATAAACCGGAAGCTCCACTTTCAGTACAAGATTCGCAGAGTTTCCCGGAATCAAAAGACTTATCTCCAGAAGATTTAGATCCTTGTCAATGCTCACAAGCCGCCTTACAAATGGCATTAATCGCCAGTGGCTTGGGGTTGTGGGATTGGGATCTCATAACCAATAAAACCTATTACGATCCCCAGTGGAAGGGCATTCTGGGGTATGGATTAGACGAAATCGCTCATGAGCATAAATCCTTTGAACGACTTGTACATCCACAAGATTTACCGAGAATTCGCCAGGTGTTGCACGATTATCTCCAAGGATGCACGCCTGTGTTTGAAGTTGAATTGCGAATGTTGACTAAATCCGGTGAATGGAAATGGATTTTGGCTTGTGGCAAAGTATTTCAATGGGATGAATCTGGTAAACCAGTGCGAATGGCGGGGACACACAAGGATATTAGTCAGGATAAAGCGATATCTACGACGGCCTGCGCCTACGCGACTCAACAATACCAACAACTTGAACAACTGCAAAGAGAAATTGCCCAACACCAATCTACCGAAGACCAAGTTAAAGAAAAATCACAGCAGCTAGAAACTACCCTCGAAGAACTCAAATATACCCAAAGGCAGTTATTGCAGAACCAGAAAATGGCTAACCTCGGTCAACTGGTGGCGGATATGGCTAACGAAATTAACAACCCTGTTAGCTTCATCTACGGCAATCTCCATCCTGCGAGTCAATACGCTGAAGATTTAATCAGAATCATTGAACTTTACCAACATTACTATCCCAACCCTACCCCAGTTATCGCCTTACATCTGCAATGCCTTGACCTTAGTTTTGTGAAGACAGACTTTTTAAAATTACTGTGGTCAATGCGAGCCGGCTCAGAGCGCGTTAAAGAAATTGTTTTTGCCTTGCGGAATTTTTCAACCTCTGACGAAGGCCAGATGAAAAAGGTTAACCTGCACGAAGGACTTGATAGCGTTCTGAGAATTTTACAGCATCGGCTCAAAGAAAAGCCTGACAGAGCCAGGATTGAAGTAATTAAAGAGTTTGGGGAACTGCCCTTAGTCGAGTGTTACCCCGGCGATTTAAATCAGGTATTCATGAATATCTTAACTAATGCCATTGATGCCTTAGAAGAAAGGATGAAATATGATTATTCCTTTGCTCCCAAAATCTTTATTCATACAGAAATTGTTAGAAGTCATTTGTCATTAGTCAATAGTAATGATATTTGGTCAAATAACAAACAAATAGGAAAAAAACACAAAGTTATAATTCGTATTTCTGATAATGGTCAAGGCATACTTCCCCATATCCAAAAGCAGATGTTTGAACCGTTTTTTACTACTAAACCAGTAGGTAAAGGTAAGGGAATAGGACTATCAATTAGTCGAGAAATTATCGTTGAAAAACATCAAGGTAAAATTAAGTGTAATTCTAAATTAGGTCAAGGTACAGAGTTGATAATTGAAATGAATACAACAGCAAGACACTATGCTGCTATTAGAAAACACGCCAGCTTTTAGGTAATAATAAATTCATGAATACGAGCGTTGCCAACACGTCCAGTACGGTTCGGTTAAGGTTTTTTGATGAAAATTCTAGATCACAAAGACGCGATTCATCGCCGTCTCTTGTCTTAACCGAACCGTATTGCAACAGAATCGGTTGCTCATTTTATCCCATTACCATGATGCGCCAAGGCTGCCATTCCATATTCTGAAGCACGTAACTCCTTATCAGAGATTTCTGGCTCCTTGGTATAGACCGAACTCAGTAAGATATTCAGAACTCCACTTTCTTCAGCTTGACTAACAGCGCGATGTGTAATCAATTCACCTACATTCAGAATCACATTATCTTCTGGGTCAAGAATGACGCGAGTAACTGGACGACCCAGCGCTTGTTCAATCCGTTGCTTCTTCAATGACTGTGTGCTACGTCCTTGTAACTTTGCTGCCTTCGCTTTCAAGGCTTGCCAGAAAGTGTTGAGATTATCTTGAGCGATGCTTGCCCCGTCGCGTAGTTGAACTTTGTTTTCTAACCATCTGTCACTTGCGGTAGAACCGACTGCGGTTGCCAGAGTCAGACCGACAGCGTTTAGCAATTCTGCTTCTTTACCGTAAGTCTGGGCCCGATCAAGAAGGGATTCCGTCACAATCTGCCCAGATGCCGCAACAATTAAGCCATCGTCACCATGCACTGTTTGCAGGACTCTGCGCCCTCTTGCTTGCTGGATCACCAGATGCGCTGCCAGTGAATCAACCGAGTCACGCAAATTAGCGGCACTGCTCATAGTTACACTACTAATTCGATTGCTAGTAAATTCTGTTGCTGCTTGCAAATTACGGCTGATATTGGCAGTCAGACTCCCACCTGTGGCTCGATAAAGTTCATCAAGGATGCCCATGCGATCGGCCGCTTCTGCATCGACTAGCGTTACTTCCTGCCCCTGTAGTAGCAATACATTCCCGTCTGGAGTCAGCACATCCCGCTCAATATGCTTGCCAATCACATATATCTTTTGTTCGGCAGGATCAACCAAATTGTTTGTTAGGGAAGCAGTTACATCTTGATTGAGGTCTTGCAGTTTAATGCTAGTAGCATCAGTTGCAGCTTGCAATTGCTGACCTACATTATGGGTTGCTTCATGTAGCCCACGGTTCACACTCTCTACTGAGCTTTGCAACTGCTGATTCACGGTTTGAGCAGTTGTTTGCAGTCTGCTGTTGGTAGTCTCAGCTGAGTCCTGTAATCTATCTCCAGTTGCCTGAACGACTCCTCGGATACCACCTACTTGTTCTTCCATCATTTGGGCAGTTTCTGGAGATACAAAGGCAACATCATAACCAATTTTCAGTGCTTCGCAAGCAGGAACGAACGATCGCCCCGAGTAAGCATCGGCAAATACACCGCCAGAAACTTCGTATCCTTCCACCAGTCCACTATGCTCATCGAAGAACAAATCGACCAATCCACCGAGGTCAAGTCCCTCCGTAGTCAGAATTCTCTTTTTTTTAAGGACAATATTTTGGTGCAGAATCTCTTTAATTACAGGAACACGATGTGCCTTAACAACAGATTCTTTCGAGTTAACTACGATCGCATCTAACCCGATCGCTTGCACCTCTTCCAGAGGAATCACTTTTGCGTCTCGAAACAGTCCCTTTTCTGCAACTAAAAAACCCAAAAGTTGATTGCGTTTCTGATCAAAAATTAAATCTATAATTCGCACAATTTTCGTCCCAGTGTCGTAGGTAACGACCACTTTATCGATAACATCACTACCTTTACGCATTTATCTATCCTTCGGATTCTTATTAATTTGGTTGTTCAATTACTTGTTCATTAGTTGCCTGACCTTTTATTTGAAAATATCGTCCTTCTCGGCCAAAACCGGGAACGATATCAATCATGCCAAAGTATTCGAGAAGTACCCCAAAGACGGCAATCAGGATAATGAAAACAGTGATATTAGCTCCAGTATTAGAGCGCTGTCCTACGAGTCTAGGCATTTTTTTATCTTAACTTTATTGTTGTTTTTATCGCTAAAATTGTTGTAAGTATCACACAAGAATATTTATATCATTAAATGTAGGTCAAATGTTTATTTATCGACATATACATTACTTCAGCTATTCTTTCAAAAGAAATAATAACTGAAGATATACTTCCAAAGGCAGATATTTATCTATTTATTCTCAAAAATTTGGATCTGTTGTTTTTATAAAAAAGTATTTTACTTCTAGCATCAATATATCGAATTAATTAAAAATTTAAATTTTGGTTCTTCAGTACGTAGTAGTCACGCCTAGACTGACATTTAAAACAGTAACGAACCAATACTGCTCCCTTTGTGCATTTTTAACTCGGAATTGGGTTTTGGGAAAAGGTTACTGGGTTTAGGTTAAAGGTTTTTTGTTTCCCCTTTCCCGCAACCCCATTCCCCAAAACCCGACAAGTATTGAGTAACGAACATCTTTGCCAAAATACTGAATCATAAAATGAGAAAATAAGGGTAAGCAATACCATCCCCAACTTTGCAGGGCTATTTACTCAAGACAGACCTTATGCTTGGTTAATTCTTCCTGTGCCCAATTCCCAGTGCCCCATGCCCAATTTTTAGGACAGATAAACAGCAAATTTTATCAGTCAAAATCTATGAATTTCACCCCCTCTCAAACTCGAAAGCGACCGACTCAAGCGATCGCAGCCAAAATTTTCCACTGGTGTAATATCATTAGCCTGTTTATCATGCTCACCAGTGGACTACAAATTTACAACGCCAACCCTGTTTTTGGTGGACGTGCAGGTTTGCACATTCCTCCGATATTTACGTTAGGAGGTTGGCTTGCAGGAGGTAGACACTGGCATTTCGCAGCAATGTGGCTATTCTCGCTCAATCTCTTGTGGTATGGAATTTACGTTTTAATTACCCGGCGCTGGCGACATCGGTTTGTCGGTGCGAATGACTTCAAAGCATTACAAAAAAGTCACAATTCCAAGCGCCTAATTTATGCTTGGCATCGGATTGCGTATACAGCAATTATTCCGATCTTGCTACTGGCGTTATTTACAGGAATAGGAATGTATAAACCTGCTCAATTTCCCTGGATTGTGGATTTGTTTGGCAATTGGCAAGCATTGCGAATTGTTCACTTTGCCTCAGTGCCGATGGTTATCTTATTTGCAGTGATTCACTATCAATTAGGGCAAAAAGCTGGTGGTACTGAATTAACAGAATCAATGTTTTAGTTTGTCATTTGTCCTTTGTCACTTGTCCTTTGTTATTGTTCATTAGTAAGGATTTTAAGCCTATTTATGTTTCGCAACATACTTTGTTTTTTCGCGTCAACTTCCTAAAAAAACTATAGTCATGCAAATAGAGAGACGCAGGTAATAATAATGACCAATGACTAATGACTAATGACCAATGACTCTTTAAAAAAATGAACTTTTTTGATAAATTAAATCGTAGTATCTTGCAAAATCAAAGCTTACTATTTGTAGGACTTGATCCAAATCCAGAGATGATGCCTGTGCGTTATGAATCTGAAGAACTCATCGCTGGTTTGGAAAAGTGGTTACAATTCATTATTGCGGAAACTGCTGATTACGTTTGTGCTTATAAACCGACACTTGGCTTCTACGAAGCGTTAGGTATTCCCGGTTTAGAACTGCTGTACAAAACTTTAGCAGCGATTCCAGCGCACATCCCAGTAATTTTAGATGCCAAACACGGTGACTTAAATACTAGTACCATTTTTGCCCAAACTGTGTTTACAGAATGGCAGGTTGATGCAATCACTCTTAGTCCCTATACAGGACAAGATCATGTAGCACCTTTTTTGGTCTATCCTAAAAAAGCGGTATTTATCTTATGCTGTACTTCTAATCCAGGTGCAGAAGCCTTACAGCAATATCCGACAAACGAGTCACCCCTTTATTTACAGGTAGTAAAAGAATCAAAAACCTGGGGAACTCCAGAACAATTGGGTTTGGAAGTAGGAACTACAAATGCCGAAGTTTTAGCCCTGATTCGAGCGATCGCACCTGAACGGATTATTATGGCGCGTAGCATCTGGGCGAAGGGTGGAAACCTCAGACAAATTTTAGAAGCAGGATTGAATGCTAACGGTGATGGTTTGCTGATTCCTGTTCCTCAAGATATGTTGGGAAACACACAATTATCTGATGAAGTCGAATCTTTACGTGCAGAAATTAATCAACTAAAAACTGAAATTATTCACGAAAATTCTACATGTTCTGTGTGGTTTCCTGATGTTTGTTTCCTAAATCAGCACCCCTACCAGGATTTGATTTTACAACTTTATGACATTGACTGTATTATGTTTGGCAGCTTTGTCCAAGCATCAGGAGCAATATTTCCTTATTACATCGACTTACGCAAAATTATTTCTAATCCTCAAGTTTTTAATCAAGTTCTCACTGCTTATGAAAATATTTTGAAGAATCTCAATTTTGATAGGTTAGCAGGTATCCCCTATGGTTCTTTGCCTACCGCGACTGGTTTAGCTTTACGCCTTCATTGTCCAATGATTTTCCCCCGTAAAGAGGTAAAGGCCCACGGAACACGCAGAGTTATTGAGGGTAACTTTCATCCTGGTGAAACAGTTGTAGTTGTTGACGATATTCTCATCAGTGGCAAAAGTGTTATGGAAGGCGCAGGAAAGTTAGAATCAGCAGGATTAAACGTTAATGATATTGTGGTACTTATCGATCATGAACAAGGGGTGAAAGATAGGTTACAGCAAAATGGTTATCGCAGCCATTCAGTTTTAACTATTTCGGAAATTACTAATACTCTCTATCAAGCAGGACGAATAAATGAGGAGCAATTTTTAGCTTTTGCTGAAAGTTAATAATTGGGAATGGGGAATGGGGAATGGGGAATGAGGAATTGGGAAGATTTTTATGATTTTATTGCCGTTGAGTATATCTACTCGGTTAAATTTAGTAACTAGAATAATTTCAGTTTTAAATTAATTATGAATTTTTCACTCAATCAACTACTTAGATGGTTAATTTTTACACTATTATTTCCTCTAGTGTTTCTCAATGGTTGGCTAGCATTTTTGCTTGTTAAAAATTTTCAACCTGTCGTAACAATTCTTGTCTTAGCTACTTTGCTTGCATTCGTTTTAAACTATCCTGTTGCCATTCTCCAAAAGCAAGGAGTGAAACGTGGTTATGCAGTATCATTAGTTTTTATATCAGCATTGATAATTATCATTGCTCTGGGTATCACTTTGGTTCCTATTGTGTTAGAGCAATTTAATGAGATGGTGAAAGTTCTTCCTCATTGGATTGATTCTAGCGAAGAAAAACTTAAAATTTTAAATGATTGGTTCTTTAGGCACAAATTAAATGTGAATTTAAGTCAGCTATTAACACAAATAACTGACCAATTACCTAATGAATTAGAGTTCGTTACGGATAAACTTTTAAGCATTATTGTAGATACGATTGATAGTGTTTCTGATGGATTAATCATAGTAGTGTTAACTTTTTACCTCTTGTTAGATGGCCCAAGAATTTGGGAGGGGATATTTAAGAAGTTACCGGGTAATTTTGCCAAACAAGTAAGCCAGTCTATTCAGCAAAATTTTCAAAATTACTTGATTGGGCAAGGAACTTTGGCTTTGCTGATGGGAGTTTCAGAAACATTAATGTTTTTAGCTTTTCAAGTCCAGTTTGCTTTACTCTTTGGTTTAGGAGTCGGGCTTTTGAGTTTAATTCCCTTTGGCGATGTCGTCAGCGTGGTTGTAATAACTTTCATAATAGCCACACATGACTTTTGGCTAGCAGTGAAGATTTTTGCGGTAGCTGTTGTTATTGACCAGTTAATCGATCAGGCGATCGCACCACGGCTTTTAGGCAAATTTACTGGGCTTAGACCAATATGGGTGTTAATTGCTTTACTTGTAGGAACCAATGTCGGTGGAGTCTTGGGTTTGCTAATTGCAGTACCTGTAGCCGGTTTTATCAAGGATGCAGCAGATGGTTTTTCTAAATCTGGTGATTCTGAGGATGTAGTTAAAAGTGAAGTAGCATCAGAATTGTTGCCAGAGGAATCAGTATAGAAATGAGTTGTTTATAACACTAAGTTGCAACCCTTTCATTAAGGATGAGGTGTAATAGTTAGGATAGTTATAACTCCTTGTTCAGATCCGTAATACCAAAAAACTCGAAAAGCAGCAGGTGTTTTGTTTTCTACATAGGCTTCAAAAATTTCTTCTCCATTGGTCCCTGATAAAGATTCATATTTGTGAGTATTCAAACTAGGGTGTCGTAGGTTTGTTTCTATTAAACCCAGCGTTTTTAAAACTTTTTGGTACTTCTTAGAGTCAGTTTGTTGTAGTTTGGCTAGTGCTGTACTAGCTTCGCTTGAAAATATTATCTTAAAATCCACTATTGCTTAGTTTGGTAGATTAAACCTTGTAACAAGGATTATGTTTTAAAATCACTATTCAGGGCCAGTGTCCTGGTGACATCCTCTATTCATCAATTTCTAGATCCGCATACTGGGCAAACGAACCTAAGTCGTGAAGTTCACCAGAACTTACCTGTTTTATACCAACTTCTAATGAGCTACGAGCGACAGAATTTTGCCATATCCAAAGTTCTCTTTGTGGAATATTTACAATTGGATCTAGCAGAATTTGTCCTAACTCATTAATCAGCACTCGGTAGGTCTTTGCTTTGGCAACAGTACCCAAGGTTAATCGTCCTTTGCCATCAGTTTTGACACTATCTTTAACTATTTGGAAGTCCTGATTTTCAATCATATTGCTGCTATGCTGCTATATCCTAAACTCATTATAAACATCTGTGGGTAAGTGGGTATTGCCCACTTCCAATAAAATTGCATAAAAAAAGCCCCTAGCATTTCTACTAGGGGTGAGAAATAATACCATTTCACTTTATGTTTGTCGGAGATGACCCTGCGATCGCCTCTACTTAGATGAGAGGCTAATTATTTCTCAAATATTACAGCAAAAAGTGATCGTGTATAAAATTAGCCAACATTTGCTAAGAGCAATTCTCGTTTTTCTAATTTTTGTACTTTCACCTGAGAGTCATCATCAACATCGATAAATGCTGTGTCTCCATCTGTAATTTGACCAGACAGCATTGCTTCAGCGAGAGAATCTTCTAAAAGGCGCATAATTGCCCGGCGTAATGGTCTAGCACCATAGCTGGGGTTATAGCCTTCTTGGACTACAAGTTCTTTGAAGCGATCGCTAACTTCAAGAATAATTCCCTTTTCTGTCAAGCGTTTAGAAACTTCTTTAAGCATAATTTCAGCAATTTGCTTCACTTCATCCCTAGAAAGCTGGGTGAAGACGATAATTTCATCAAGACGGTTCAGGAACTCAGGACGGAAGTAAGCTTTCAATTCCTCATTTACCAAGGTGCGGATGCGGTTATAACTAGCGTCGGCTTGAGTATCGAAGTCAAAGCCTAAACCACTACCACCTTTTTCAATCACCTTAGAACCGATGTTAGATGTCAAAATGATCAGCGTGTTCTTGAAGTCCACTTTCCGACCTTTGGCATCGGTAAGATGACCGTCATCCAAGATTTGCAGCAGCATATTGAATACATCGGGGTGCGCTTTTTCGATTTCGTCGAATAGCAACACTGTGTAAGGTTTCCGCCGCACGGCTTCTGTAAGTTGTCCGCCTTCGTCGTATCCGACGTAACCCGGAGGTGAACCAATTAGCTTGGCGACGGTGTGGCTTTCCATGTATTCGGACATATCTAGCCGAATCATTGAGTCTTCCGCACCGAAGAAGTAGGCAGCTAATGCCTTGGCCAATTCTGTTTTACCGACTCCGGTAGGCCCGGAGAAGATAAAGCTAGCGATGGGACGATTGGGATTTTTCAAGCCGACACGGGCGCGACGGATACCGCGAGATACAGCCGAAACTGCTTGTTCTTGACCGATGAGGCGTTGATGCAGAGTGTCTTCTAAGTGCAGAAGCAACTCTGACTCAGATTCAGTCAGCTTGTTGACTGGTACGCCAGTCCAAGAGGCAACGATTTGGGCAATGTCTTCTTCGTCAACGACGGTGCAGTTGACAGGTTGCTCGTTTGGTGTAAACGTTGCTTGCAGTTGTTCTGCGAGTTTTAATTCTTGGTCGCGTAGGGTTACAGCTTTGTCAAAATCTTGGACTCTGACTGCTGCTTCTTTTTCTTTGGTAACGCCAGCGAGTTCACGCTTGAGTTCTTTATTAGGAGAACTTTGGGAGTTCCGCAGACGGACGCGAGAACCAGCTTCATCAATTAAGTCTATTGCCTTATCTGGCAAGAAGCGATCGCTAATATAGCGGTCTGATAATTCTGCGGCTGCGACAAGTGCCGAATCCAAAATTGTGACTTTGTGGTGCTGTTCATAAGCGCCGCGCAAGCCGTAAAGAATTTGTACGGTTTCTTCTACCGAGGGTTCACCAACCATAATTGGTTGGAAACGACGCTCTAGTGCGGCATCGCGCTCGATGTGCTTCCGATACTCATCCAGGGTTGTTGCGCCGATGCACTGGAGTTCACCCCGTGCTAAGGCAGGTTTGAGGATGTTGGCTGCATCCAAACCACCTTCTGTACCACCAGCGCCAACCAAGGTGTGAATTTCGTCAATTACCAGAATGATGTTGCCAACAGTGCGAACTTCTTCCACAACTTTTTTGATGCGTTCTTCAAAATCGCCACGGAAGCGAGTTCCAGCTACCAATGACCCCATATCGAGGCTGATAACTTGCTTATCTTGTAAGGTTTCGGGAACATCTTGGTTGATAATTCGTTGAGCTAGACCTTCTGCGATCGCAGTTTTACCAACTCCTGGTTCTCCAATCAACACGGGATTATTCTTAGTGCGACGACCGAGAATTTGAATCGCCCGCTCAATTTCCTTCTCACGACCAACTACAGGGTCGAGTCTGCCTTCTTGCGCTAATTTGGTCAAATTTCTGCCATATTCTTCCATCGTTAGCGGTTGGGTGCGCTTTTGATTACCACTACCAGCGAAAGCAGGTGCATTTTCACCCAAACGGCGAACTATGGCACTACGGACACTCTTAAAGTCAACTCCTAGATTTTGCAGGACTTTGGCGGCGACACCTTCACCAGCCTCAGTTAATCCTAAGAGTAAGTGTTCTGTGTTGATGTAATTCTGTCCCAGACTATGAGCTTCTTTAAAAGACTGCTCGAAGAGGCTTTTCACCTTGGGAGTGAAAGGAATTTCTGGTGGTACAAAGCCAGAACCCCTACCAATAATTTTTTCTACCTCACGACGTGCGTCTTTGAGGGTAACGCCTAATTCGGCCAGCACTTTAGCAGCAACCCCAGTTCCTTCTCCCATCAAACCCAGGAGAATTTGTTCAGTTCCTACGAAATTGTGTCCCAGGCGACGTGCTTCCTCCTGAGCTAACATAATTACTCTAATGGCTTCGGAAGTGAAGTGTTCAAACATAATGGGTTATTGCTCCCTCGCTGCTTGGACTTTGGGTGAGATAAAATTCACCCTCATCTAAAGTTTTTTGTATTTTCTTAAGGACTAATGTAACTTTATTTAAAGTTAAGTGGCAGTGGTGAGAGCCGTAAGACATCAGGTGTACTAGCCGTCTAAGAGAATTTAAGAATTGGGAGTTAGAGGTTAGAAGTAAGTAAGGAGTTCCCAATTTTACAATTAGTTTTCCAGTGGAGAAGATGATTTTTTTGCCTTTTCTGCTCCTCTGCTCTCGGCTAAACTTAGAACTCAGGACTCAGAACGGGCTAAACCCTAGCTATCTGCTAACAACACTCAGGACTGACGATGACTGAACCAACAGTTGGTAAAGACCAACAGCACCCTCTTTATAATCGCGATCGCCCCCTTATTGATATTTTACTCGCTCAAGAGGCGACAGACTATAACTTAGCAGAATTAGCCAGGCTGCGAATGCGTTATCAAGGCTTTCCAGGCGCAAGAGACATCCAAAAAGACCTAGATAAAGTCTTGCAGCAATGGGGTTTGACCGAAATTGAGCTTTTTGAGAAAACTCGCAAAATTCACGATTTGGGTGGTATTTACAAAAGTCGCGGTAAAAAAGACGAACAGGATTGGAATTAGGGAATGGGGAATGGGGAATAATAACTCTTAACTCAGCACTCAGCACTCAGCACTCAGCACTCAGCACTCAGCACTCAGCACTCAGCACTCCTAACTCAGTACTCAGCACTTTGCACTGACCATGATGCCGTAACAAATGGTCACATAGTACCAACGCCACCATTGCCTCAACCATTGGCACTGCACGCGGTAATACACAAGGATCGTGTCGTCCTTTTGCTGCTAATAGGGTTTCTTCGCCTTCACGAGTTACAGTCTTCTGTTCTTTTCTAATTGTTGCTGTTGGCTTAAATGCAACTCGCAAAATGATATTTTCGCCGTTAGAAATCCCGCCTTGAATACCGCCAGAACGGTTTGTTACTGTACGAATTTCACCATTTTGATCGATATAAAATTCATCATTATGCTCAATTCCCGTTAGTAGCGTTCCCGCAAAACCGGAACCAATTTCAAAACCTTTGCTAGCAGGGAGAGACATGACACCCTTAGCGATATCAGCTTCTAATTTATCAAATACTGGTTCGCCCAAACCTTTTGGCACATTTCGCGCCACACATTCTACGACACCGCCGATCGAATCACCTTGTCTACCTATTTGCTCAATTAATTCAATCATGCGATCGCCACATTCACCATCGGGACAGCGAACGATATTGCTTTCTACTTGCTCTAAGGTGACAGTGTTTGGATCAACTACACCTTCTAAGTCTTTGATGCGCTTAACGTAAGCAATAATTTCGACATTGGCAACTTGACGGAGAATTTTTTTAGCGATCGCACCTGCTGCTACTCTCCCGATTGTCTCACGCGCTGACGACCTACCCCCACCTTGCCAATTGCGAATGCCATATTTTGCATCATAGGTTGCATCGGCATGAGAAGGCCGATATTTCTGTGCCATCTCGTCGTAATCTTGGGGACGAGTATCTTGATTACGTACCAAAATTGTTATAGGCGTTCCCAGTGTTTTGCCTTCAAATACTCCTGACAGAATCTCGCAGGTATCAGCTTCTTTGCGAGGGGTCGTAATTTTACTTTGTCCGGGCCGCCTTCTATCTAGTTCTACCTGAATTTCTTCTGCCGAAATTTCTAGTTGGGGAGGACAACCATCAATCACAACTCCCACACCGCCGCCGTGAGACTCGCCAAAAGTACTAATGCGAAATAAATGACCAAAAATATTGCCCATGATTTTGAGGAAAAAGGTGAGGCTTATGTATTCTACCTAGAGTTCTTCCAAAAGTTTGTCTTTGCTTTTTGTAGAATTTTTCGCTGTTTTCTAGTATTTATGCAACAGTATCATTGCAGTTTCGGGCATCTGGAAAACCTCACTTCTATTTCTCTCTTCCTTTAAGGTTACGGTGTACACACATCTCTCTACAAAGCTTAGATCCTCCTAAATCCTCCTTTTTAAGGAGGACTTTGATTCCGGGTTCCCCCCTTTTTAAGGGTAGGGGGGATCTAAAAGTATTTAAAAGCACAGCCAAACACTTTTAAAACAAACTCTTAAAAACTTGTGTATACACCTCAGCTAAAAAGGAGAGATACTTTGAATTTTCCCCTCTTCCCACGTTGGGAACGGGGTTAGGTTTTTGGTGGATTTTTCCAGATAACTTGAAAAGTCAAGGCTAACGCCACTCTGGACGAACAAAAATTAAAGCGGATTCCTAATACTGGTAAACAAAACTTTTCATTACTTCAATAAAAGTAAACTGCTACATTTGCAATTAGGCAAATGAGGTTCGTATTCGGTTTAGCATTATATTTTTTGGTACTGCATATAATCGATATTTTTTCCCTTTCCTCAGAGGAAAACAAAAGCCGAACCTTTCTTCTCTAAAGTCATAAAATGGGCTATGGTATGATTTTTACAAACCATATTATGATAAAGGAAAAAATTTTAGAGCTATTTAAAAAATACCAATTCTTCTGTCCTAACCTGCGGAATATGGATAACTCTATGCGCTCACTTAGTTCTTGATGTCTCAGCAACAGCGCACCCTATTAATTGTTGATGATTCTCCAGAAGATCGAGAAGTCTATCGGCGGTATTTGCTGCGTGACCAAGAATATTCCCATACCATTTTAGAGGCAACATTGGGAAAACAAGGTTTGGAGCTATGTCAGCAACACCAGATAGATGCAGTTTTACTTGATTATCGATTACCTGACCTGGATGGATTGGAATTTCTAGCTCGGTTACAATCTTTACCGCAACAGCTGTGCCTACCAGTGATTATGGTGACGGGACAGGGAAATGAGGCGATCGCAGTTCAGGCGATGAAAGCCGGCGCACAAGATTATTTAGTTAAAGGACAAATTACCCCACAAGGGTTACACCTGGCAGTGAATCGAGCGATCGCCACCGTGCAGATTCGCACTCAACTGCAACAGCAGATTAAGCGAGAACGGTTGACTAGACAAATCAGTCAGCAAATCCATCAATCACTGGAACTAGATGAAATTCTCCAAACCACTGTAACTGAGGTGCGCCAGTTTCTCCAGACCGATCGCGTCATCGTTTTTCAGTTAGATTCTGACGGAAATGGCATCGTCGTTGCCGAATCTGTTGTCGGGGAATGGCGAACAGTCCTGTCTACCCAAATCTATGATCCTTGCTTTGCAGATGGTTGTATAGAACCATATCAGCAAGGGCGGGTGATGGCAAAATCCGATATTTATGACGGCAGTCTTGCCCTTTGTCATGTTGAATTTCTGGCACAGTTTCAGGTACGGGCAAATTTAGTTGTCCCTATTCTGCGAGATGACCGTTTGTGGGGACTTCTGATTGCCCATCATTGTACCGCCGCGCGATCGTGGCAATTGATGGAAATTGAATTACTCCAACAACTTGCAATTCATCTGGGTATTGCCCTCCAGCAAGCTAATGCTTATGCCCAACTAGAGCAGCAGAGTGAAGCTCGTTATCGTGCCATTGTTGAAGATCAAACAGAATTAATTGTCCGGTATTTACCCAATACTACCGTTCAGTTTGTAAATAGCGCCTATTGTCGTTACTTTGGGCTAAAACCAGAGGAAATTGTTGGTAAGAGTTTTCAACCTGTGATTTTTGCAGAGGATCGAGAAATGGTGACTCGGTTGGTAAACTCTATGAGTGCCGAAAATCCCACTATCACGATTGAGAACCGAGTGATTATCAACGAGGAAATTCGCTGGACTCAGTGGATCAACCGGATGATATTTAATCAACTTGGGCAATGTATAGAATTTCAATCGGTGGGACGAGATATTACCAAGCTGAAAGAGGCAGAAGTCCAACTGCGTCATAGTAGTGAGCGGATCAGTTTAGCCAATGCAGAATTAGCCAGAGCTGCCCGACTCAAAGACGAATTTCTTGCCAACATGAGTCATGAGTTGCGTACCCCTCTCAACTCTATTCTCGGATTATCTGAAGCCTTATTGGAAGAAGTGTTTGGCAGCTTAACCAGCAAACAAAGCCAGTTTCTAAAGACCATCGAACAGAGCGGGCAACACTTACTCGCATTGATCAACGATATTTTAGACCTATCTAAAATTGAGTCAGGCAAGATGGATATTGAATTGCGTTCAATCTCGCTTCATTCAGTTTGTCAATCTAGCCTCAATTTTGTCAACGAACAAGCTCGACAAAAACAAATTCAACTAACCTACGAAATTGATCAAAGTATTGCAGAGATCGAAGCTGATGAACGCAGATTGCTTCAGGTGTTGGTCAATTTGTTGACAAACGCGGTGAAATTTACACCTGATGGAGGTCGCGTTAAGTTTGAAGTCAGGATGAACTTGCCACAGCAAGCCGTTGAATTTCGTGTCACTGATAACGGAATTGGCATTGCCTCAGAAAATCTCAGCCAGATATTTCAGCCCTTTATTCAGTTAGATAGTTCTCTATCACGACGTTACACAGGAACCGGGCTAGGATTATCGATTATACAACGTATCGTTGATCTACATGGTGGCAGTATCCACGTCGAAAGCGAGGTGGGACGAGGGAGTTGCTTTAGTGTAATGTTACCGTGGCATCCCTTATTTAAACAAGATGACTCACCATTACCAGAAGCCCCATTGAACGAAGGTGAAATCCAAAAAGCTTTAGTAGTAGAAGATTCGCCTGTAGCTGCCAACCAAATTAAACGATATTTTGCGGAATTAGGTGCAACCAGTGTAATTCACCCAGTTGGGGAAGGTGTATTGAAAATTGCGTTGCAATTCAAGCCGGATGTGATTGTGTTGGATATCTTGCTGCCTAGTAATTCTGGGTGGGAAGTGTTAAGCGAGTTAAAAGCACATCCCCAAACTCAGAATATTCCGATTATTATCATTTCAGTAGTGGATGAGCGATCGCGCAGCTTAGAGTTAGGAGCCTCTGAATATCTTTTAAAACCTCTCTCGCGGCAAAAATTTTATCAAGCATTGAACCGGATTTTCGCAAATATTCAATCACCCAACTCACCAACTGTCATCGTCACTGCGGCGGCTGAATCAGTCCAAACCCCCAGAATTTTGTTAGCAGAAGATAATGAAGCTAACATCACTACGATCATGAGTTACCTAGAAGCATTTAATTTTCAGGTAATGCTTGCCCGCAATGGCTTAGAAGCCGTGCAAATGGCAAAACAGCATCAGCCTCATCTCATTTTGATGGATATTCAAATGCCAGAGATGGATGGATTAGAAGCAACCCGTCAAATTCGTGCCGATGCCAAAACCCACTCGATTCCGATTATTGCCCTAACAGCTTTGGTCATGCCCGGAGATTTAGAACGGTGTCTAGAAGCGGGTGCAAACCACTACTTAGCCAAGCCTGTCAAACTCAAGCATTTATTGGAGATTATCACCCAATATCTATCAAAAACTGACAATTAGCAATTATAATTCAACTTATATTCCGCAGATATAGTAAAAAAACTAACATTTTTTAAACTCATATTTAAATATATAGCGGTTAGCAGTTGAGTGCAATATAGACCTAACCCCCAGCCCCTTCCCTTATAGGGCTACGGTGTACACACAAGTCACCAGTTTTATCCCAATACGCTTGGGATAAGCCAGAAAGCCCTCATGTAGAGACGCGATTTATCGCGTCTAAAAGACTGACACATTAGAGAGACGCGATAAATCGCCGTCTCTACAAATAATGTACTCGTCAATTATTCCTAGACAGACTATTATTTCCGACTTGTGTGTACACCGTAGCCCTATAAGGGAAGGGGAGTAAGATTCAAAACCTCTCTCCTTTTAGGAGAGAGAAATGGAAGTGAGGTAAAACTGTATTGCTTCCATTCGAGAACTGCTATAAAGTCTGCTAAAACACTCATAATAAAAAGTTTGTAGTGGAGACTTCAGTCCCCAAAGCTAGGACTAAAGTCCTTACTACAAACTTTAATCTCTTGATGCCTACATACTTATATCTATTTTACTTATTGAGTATATTTGCAATTGTGATAGCAGCGATCGCATTTAGTTTATTTGTATATTTCTTGCCATTTGTCTAATATCGTGCTGAGTAAAAAAAATATCATTCAGACTGCAAAATTTAGGGAGCAGAGAAAAAGAGGATTTTAAGATTTTTACATAGATACCCACAATCACAAATAATGAATCAGATATAGCAATCCGAATTCAAAGGTGAGAATATAATAAGATTACAATCACCTATTTGCAAGGCTTACAGCGATTTAATATCTCTGAAATGATTTAGAATTACTATAACGATCTTTATCGATAATTTGTATTAATGAGCAAATATTTATAGATTTTTCTCTGGAAAAAGTGATATAAATCTCACAAGCACTCAAGAATAAAATTATACATTAAAATTATCAAACCAGTTAACGTAAAGCAGATGTCAAGAGCGCTCCCATAAATTCTATCAAATATGGTAAAATCCTGGCATTAATGAAAGGTTTTAGCATTTCTTGAAAAATGTCAAATTTTCTATATCAACCTGCGGGAAGTGGGTTAATATCTACCTGATTAATTAAATCACAATGTCTCAGCAACAGCGCACTGTCTTAATTGTCGATGATTCCCCAGAAGATCGAGAACTCTATCGGCGGTATTTGCTGCGCGATCGCGAATATTCTTACACTATCTTAGAAGCAGGGCTGGGACAACAAGGGCTAGAACTTTGGCAGCAACATCAGCCTGATGCTGTGTTGCTTGATTATCGATTGCCCGACTTGGACGGACTAGAATTTCTAGCACAATTGCAACCCTCGACACAACAGCCTTGCCTACCTGTAATTGTCGTCACCGGGCAGGGCAATGAGGCGATCGCAGTTAAGGCGATTAAAGCGGGCGCACAAGATTATATTGTCAAAGAGCAAATCACCCCAGAAGGGCTGCAAATAGCAGTCAATGGGGCAGTTGAAACAGTGCAGCTACGCACCCAACTACAACAGAGGATTGAACGAGAGGGCGTAATTTCACATATTGGCCAGAAAATTCACCAATCGCTGAATCTGGATGAGATTCTTCAAACAACCGTAACCGAAGTGCGAGAATTTCTGCACACCGATCGGGTCTTGGTTTTTAAGTTAAAACCTGACGGGGATGGCACAGTAATATCAGAATCAGTTGGGGTACAGTGGCGATCGCTGATCTCGCGCACTATGTATGATCCCTGCCTCGCTGAGAACTACCTGGCATGGAATCGATCGGAAAATGTCACCTACGATCCTGCTTTTGTCGAAAATTATATCCAACGCTATCGTCAGGGTTACGTAACGGCAATATTTGATATTCAAGATAGCACTATTGACCCCTGCCACGTTGAATTGTTGGCTCAGTTTCAAGTGAAAGCTAATCTGGTCGTGCCAATTATTTATGATGACTGCTTTTGGGGGTTGCTAATTGCTCATAACTGTGCAGCTCCTCGAAGGTGGCAACCCTTAGAAATTGACTTGCTCAAAGAACTAGCAATTCAAGTTGGCATTTCAATTCGCCAAGCAGAACTCTATCAGCAGGCACAGAATGAACTGACCGATCGCAGACGAGTAGAAGCAGAATTACGGCAGAGTGAAGAACGGCTACGATTGGCACTGTCAGCTTCGCGGATGGGAACATGGAACTGGAATATCCAAACGGGAAAAATTACCTGGTCGGATAACCTGGAAGCTTTATTTGGACTGCAACCAGGAGAGTTTGACGGCTCTTTCGAGATGTTTGCCGCGCGAGTCCACCCTGACGATCGCGATCGCTTACTAGCAGCAGTCGATCGTGCTGTCGCCACCGGAGAAGACTATGAAATTGAATTTCGGGTAGTATATCCCAACGGTAAGATTCGGTGGGCACTGAGTCAAGGCAAGGTGCTATACAACCAAAACGGACAACCGATGCAGATGGCGGGTATCGATCTAGATATCACCGAACGCAAACAATCAGCCGAAACTCTGCGTGAGAGTGAGGAACGTTTTCGGCAGCTTGCAGAAAATATTGATGCGGTTTTCTGGATTAGAGATGTGTCGGAAAATCGAGTTAGCTATGTCAGTCCTGCATATCAACGCCTGTGGGGATTGAACCCGCAAGAATTGTATGAAGGACAACAAGCATGGATCGATCGGATTCACCCAGAGGATCGAGAAGCGACAGACAGAGCGTTTCATGAAAAAGCTGCCGTCGGTAAATTTGATGAAGAATATCGGATTATTTTACCCAATGGTAGTATTCGCTGGGTTCACGATCGCTGCTTTCCCCTGCGAGATGAAACAGGAGAAATTTATCGGTTTGCCGGGATTGCCGAAGACATCAGCGAACAGCAAGCTGCGCTACACGAACGCAAACAGGCAGAGCAAGCTTTGCGAAACAGTGAAGAACGCCTGCAAATGGCACTGGAAGGTTCTGGTGGCGGTCTATGGGATTGGAATATTATTACTAATGAAGATTATTTAAGTTCCAGATGGCTGGAAATGCTGGGATATGAAAAAGGAGAGTTACCGGATGATTTTAGCAGTTGGGAGCGACTGATTCATCCTGACGATAAAGTTTGGGTGATGGAACGGTTGAATGCCCATCTTCAGGACGATTCGGTGTCTTACACATTTGAATATCAGATGTTAACCAAGTCTGGGGAGTGGAAATGGATTGCCAACCACGGAAAAGTAGTTTCACGCGATCAACAGGGCAATCCCCTGCGAATGGCAGGCATCCATCATGATGTTACAGATCGCAAACAGGCAGAGCTTGCTTTGCGAAAGAGTGAAGAATTTAAAAACCGCATTTTAGATAGTAGTTCTGACTGCATCAAGGTATTAAGCCTCGAAGGGCGGCTGCTGTATATGAATACAGGCGGGCTTTGCTTAATGGAAATTGACGACTTAAATTCCCATCTCAATACTGAATGGCTCTGTTTCTGGGAAGGCAGCTATCGGCAACAGGCAGAAGAGGCACTCACTGCCGCTAAAACAGGTGAAATCAGAATTTTTCGCGGATACTGCCCAACCGTAAAAGGCACTCCCAAATGGTGGGAAGTAGTTGTTAGCCCGATTCTGGATGTTTCCGGGCAACTAGAACGAATCTTGTTGATTTCACGAGACATCACCGAGCGCAAAAAGACAGAACTCCTATTGCAGGAGAGCGAAGCCCGGTTGAAACTGGCGTACAAAGCTACGCGATCAGGAGTATGGGATTGGGACATTACCCGCAACAGCGCTCATGTATCTGAAGAGTACTGCAATCTCTTTGGGTTTGACCCAACCACACAGGAAGTCAGCTTTGAAGAGTGGTTAAACCGCTTGCACCCAGACGATCGCACCTATGCCAATGAAATAGTGAGTTCTACCATCCAGCAACAGCAAGAGTATTATCAAACTGATTACCGCATCTTACACGCTGATGGCATTCGCTGGTTAGCAGCTAGAGCTAAGGTTTTTTATGATGCTGCGGGCAATGCAGTACGGATGCTGGGCAACGTGCAAGATATCACCGATCGCAAACAGGTAGAGGAAGAATTACGGCAAAGTGAAGAACGCTACCGCTACCTAGCAGAGGCGATTCCGCAACTTGTTTGGACTTGCAATGCCAGTGGTTCGTGCGATTACGCGAATCAACGATTGTGTGGCTATACCGGATTGAGCTTTGAAGAAATTTTGGGGCGGGGTTGGTTATCAGCCGTTCATCCAGACGATAGACAAGCGGCTCAATCTATGTGGAATAATGCTGTGGATCGTGGCAGTAGCTATCGCCACGAATACCGCTTTAAAAGAGCTGCTGATCGCAGCTACCGTTGGCATTTGGTACTGGGACTGCCGCTAAAAGACCAACAGGGGCACGTAATGAAATGGTTTGGCACCTGCACAGATATTCACGATCAAAAGGAACTAGAAGTTGAACGCAATCGCCTACTTGTCCAAGAGCAAGCAGCCAGAGCAGAAGCTGAACGCGCCAATCGGATCAAAGATGAGTTTTTGGCCATTCTCTCCCACGAATTGCGATCGCCTCTCAACCCCATTCTCGGCTGGACAAAACTGCTGCAAACCCGGAAATTTAGTGAAACCAAAACGGCTGAAGCCTTAGCCACCATTGAACGCAACGCCAAATTGCAAACTCAACTGATTGATGACTTACTTGATGTCGCCAAGATTCTACGCGGTAAACTCAGTATAGATGCGATTCCTGTAAATTTGGCATTTGTGATTGAATCTGCGATCGACACAGTAAGAACCGCAGCTGTGGCTAAATCAATTACGTTGCATCCAGTATTGCCAAATATTGGGCAAGTCTCTGGAGATTCTAACCGCCTGCAACAGATCGTTTGGAATTTACTTTCCAACGCGATCAAGTTTACCCCGAACGGAGGACGGGTTGAAATCCGATTAGAGCAAGTAGATGAGCAGGCACACATTATCGTCCGTGACAATGGTAAAGGGATTAACCATGAGTTTCTCCCGCACATTTTTGAATCATTCCGTCAAGAAGATGTCTCAGTTACTCGCAAGTATGGGGGATTAGGATTAGGATTAGCGATCGTCCGGCAGTTAGTTGAGGCTCACGGCGGCACCATCACGGCTGATAGTCCAGGTGAAGGCTTGGGAGCCACGTTTAGAGTCCAGTTGCCATTGCTGAATCTTCAACCGGAAATCAACCAGCCAGATGAGCTGCCACAACCAGCACTCGAACTCACGGGGATTCGAGTTCTCACAGTTGATGATGATGCCGATGCCCGTGAGTTATTAACAGTATTGCTTACTGAATACGGAGCGAAAGTCTTGACTGTTGGCTCTGCGGCAGAAGTATTGGCAAACCTAGAGTCCTTTCAACCCGATGTATTAGTCAGTGATATTGGGATGCCTGAAGTTGATGGCTATTCCCTGATTCAACAGATCCGAACTTTAAGGCCCGAAAAAGGGGGAGAGATTCCCGCGATCGCTTTGACTGCTTATGCCAGAGTTGAGGATTCCCAGCGAGCCATAACCAGTGGCTATCAACGCCACGTTACCAAGCCCCTCGATCCAGAAGAGTTAGTGCAAGCTGTGGTGTCACTCGCACAGATCAAGATGGGAGCAGGGGGCAGGGGGCAGGGGGAGCAGGGGAGGCAGGGGAGGTAAAATAATGAATCGGATCAAGATTGGCAAATTGGAATCATCACAATGAATGTGGCTCCCTGTCCCAGTTCGGAAACACAATGCAATGTCAATTACAGTCAGTTAAGCAATTTTTTCCTTCTCTTTCTTCTCTCTGCGTCCTCTGCGCCTTCTCTACGAGACGCTGCGCGTTGGCGAAAGCCTCTCGTAGAGAAGGTAGTTCGTTAAAAAATTGACTTGGATAATAGAGTTTTAGCCTTAACCCAAGCGTATTGAATGCAATATGCCTTTGTGTTTTTCTGTCACAATTTGATAACTAATAGAAAGTCCCATTTCTGTGCCTTTACCGACAGCTTTTGTCGTAAAGAATGGATCAAACAATTTTTGCTTGATATGAGCAGGAATTCTGGGGCCATTATCTGCAATTTTAATGACAACTTGTTTGCTTTCTACCAGGCAAGTGCTAATCGTAATGCTTTTCGCTCATCACTTTTTCAGGGAATTTTTCTAGTCAGTTTAGAATTCCCCACAGGACATTTTTTGTAACAAACTTTGGCAATTATTTACGTTTTGGATGTATCGCCTGATAAAAAACTACATATTAGCGATCGCTCTTTCTGCAACTGAGTTAGCAGAAAATACAAAAAATATACAACCAATAGAAAAAAAATTATCGACTTACAAAAATCTGAAGGCATTAAACTTCTTGCAAAATTCTCTTCACGCGGTAAAATAACGAAATTTTGCAAGAGTTTTAATCATGAAACCATTTCTTTTTGTAACCGATTTAGATGACACACTCGTGTATCGCACCGTGGGCGATGACAGCGCTTTACCAGAACTAAATCAACTGCTAAGTCAACATCGCCAAGAATACGGTACTAAAATTGTTTATTCTACCGGGCGATCGCCCTTACTTTACAAACAACTTCAAGCTCAAAAAAATCTTTTGCAACCGGATGCCCTCGTCCTTTCTGTGGGTACGGAAATTTATCTCAATGGTGCTGATACTCCAGACTCAGATTGGTCAGAAATCCTCTCTCCGGGATGGGAACGGGAAACTGTATTATCTATTACCCATAAATACCGCGAGTTAGTTCGGCAACCGGATTCAGAACAGCGTCCTTTCAAAGTGAGCTTTTTTTTAGAACAAGAAGCATCTGCGAATGTTCTACCACAACTTGAAGCAGAGTTGCAGAAATTGAAATTAAATGTAAAGTTAATCTACAGTAGCGGTATTGACCTTGACATTGTACCCCATAGCAGCGATAAAGGTCAGGCAATGCAGTTTTTACGCCAGAAGTGGAAATTTGCAGCAGAACAAACAGTTGTCTGTGGTGATTCGGGTAATGATATTGCTTTATTTGCTGTAGGCAACGAACGGGGAATCATCGTCGGGAATGCCCGAAAAGAGTTACTCCAATGGCATAACGAGTATCCCGCTATGCACCGCTACCTAGCAAAAGGTTTTTGTGCAGGTGGAATTATTGAAGGCTTAAATTATTTTGGTCTCTTGTAATGATTAGTTATCTAAAAGGTATAGTCGCTGGTATCCAAACAATTGGCGCTAATCGCGTGATTCTGACCCTGGAAGTCAATGGCTTGGGGTACGATTTGCAAGTTCCCCAACGGCTAGCAAACCAGTTACCAGAATCAGGAGGAGTGGCGCAAATTTTTACCCATTTCCAAATTCGGGAAGAAGTGCCCTACTTGTATGGCTTTGCTTCCCCAGCCGAACGCGATTTATTTCGCCACTTGCTGACTGTCACAGGGATTGGTGCAGCCTTAGCGATCGCACTCCTGGACACTCTGGAACTACCAGATTTAGTCCAAGCAATTATCGCTGCTAATACACAAATCTTAATTCAGGCTCCCGGTGTCGGCAAAAAAATCGCAGAGCGCATCTGTTTGGAACTGAAAAGCAAATTAGTCGAATGGCGCAAATCAGCCGGGTTCTTCGTCGCCACAGGCGGGCCAGCACCAGGAATTCTCGAAGAGGTACAAATGACCCTCTTCGCCTTGGGATATACTGCCCATGAGGTCAGTCACGCCCTGCACGTAGTCAGCGAAGACATCGGCCTACCCAAAGATGCCTACGTCGAAGATTGGATTAAACAAGCGATCGCTCATCTCAGTAGCGAACAGGTTTAATTGTCATTTGTCATTGGTCATTTGTCATTAGTTATTCCCCATTCCCCATTCCCCATTCCCCATTCCCCATTCCCCATTCCCAATGACCGACCCTTATGCCTGGCTAGAACAGTCCTTAGCAACAATTCATCGGGCGGACTGGTATCGTTCGGTACAACCTATCAACGGTCGTCCAGGTGCAACGGTGGTTTTAGCTGGGCAAGAGGTAATTAATTTTGCCAGCAATGACTATTTGGGATTGGCTGGGGATGAGCGGTTGATAGCAGCCGCAACTGCTGCGATCGCAGAATTTGGCACTGGTAGTACTGGTTCTAGATTACTCAGTGGGCATCGAGAATTGCATGGGGAATTAGAAAAGGCGATCGCATCTACCAAACAAACAGAAGATGCCTTGGTATTTAGTTCAGGGTATCTGGCTAATTTGGGTGCTATTACCGCCCTTGTGGGCAAGCGTGATTTAATTTTATCTGACCAGTACAATCATTCCAGTTTGAAAAATGGGGCGATTCTTAGCGGTGCAGCAGTTGTGGAATATCCGCACTGTGATATGGCAGTACTCAAAGCCAAGTTGAATCAGGAGAGGCCAAATTATCGACGTTGCTTAATTCTTACTGATACTGTCTTCAGCATGGATGGTGATTTATGTCCGTTGCCGGCGCTGTTCGATCTGGCTGATGAATTTAGCTGTATGCTGCTAGTCGATGAAGCTCATGCCACTGGGGTACTAGGAAAAACTGGCGCTGGGTGTGTTGAGCATTTTGGGTGTACAGGAAAGCAATTAATTCAAATTGGGACTTTGAGTAAAGCTTTGGGTAGTTTAGGCGGTTATGTGGCAGGAAGTAGCGCCTTAATTGACTTTTTGCGAAACCGCGCACCCAGTTGGATTTATACCACTGGGCTTTCACCTGCTGATACAGCAGCAGCCCTAGCAGCAATCAAGATAGTGCAACAAGAACCACAACACCTTACCCAATTGTGGGGGAACATACATTACTTGAAAACTTTGCTGCAACAGTTGCCTAACTTAAAATTGCTGCCTTCTGAATCACCCATATTATGCTTTCAATTGCCTAATGCTACAGATGCCCTCAAAGCTGGAAAACAGCTAAGAGATGCTGGCATTTTTGCCCCAGCAATTCGTCCTCCTACAGTGCCCACAAGTCGAATCAGAATATCTGTAATGGCAACTCATGAAGTAGCACATCTTGAAAAATTGGTAGCAGTACTATCCGAGTGCTGAGTAGGAGAGTTAGGAAAATTCTTCCCAACACTTTTGATAGAGCAGCTAGAAATATAGGACTCCTATTTGATTTTTGAACAAGACTCAGTATGGATGTATGCCTTATTCCCTATTCCCTGCCCACGCAAGTAAATTCAGGAATAAAACCGGATTCCTATAGTGGTCTATCGCATTAATTTTGCTAGGTTTGTAGTGAGTGATAAATCGCTCAAATCAAGGACTAAAGTCCTTACTACGAACTTTTATAGAAGTTGATTTAGTTGCTCGAATTCTTAATTTTGCTAGAAGATATTTCTAATATTGTGATGATTAAAACTTACTAATTAAATAACTAGCCATTAGTAGATTTTATACCATAATTTCTATAAGCAAATTAAGCTACCACATTTCTGATAATTGACTATTCACTATCGGCAATTTAATGTTATGGATACAGAATATTCATAATAAATTATGGTTGGTATTACTATATAACTTAATAATTAGCCTCTAGCAAAAGAGGTTTTTAAAACTGACAAAAATCTATCTAGAGATAAATTACTAAAACTTGAAAACTAGCTTAGGGTATGTAGAGCCTCTGCAATCAGTATTGGTTGTCCTTAGACATTTTCATGCCTCATATTCATTATTCCCTATTACGGCGCTATGGAATTGTTGTATTAATTGTCACATTTACATTAGTGTTAATGTTGATGCTAGACCCTTGGTTAAGCATGAGTGGAACTCCTTTCTTGCTGTTCTTTGGCGCTGTAACGGTTAGTGCTTGGTATGGTGGTTTGAAATCAGGGCTATTAGCAACTTCCTTGTCTGCATTACTGAGCAATTACTTCTTTCTCCCGCCAGCTTATGAGCTGAGTTTTGACCTATCTAATTCTGTGCGAATTGGGTTGTTTGCATTACAAGGATTGCTCTTTAGTATCTTATGTGAGGCATTAAAAAATGCTAAGATATGCGGTGATGAAAATCTCCAACAGCTAAGAGTTAGTGAGGAGAGATTTCGATTAGCGTTAAGCAGTTCAGATATTGTGGTCTTTCAACAAGATCGAGATTTGCGATATCAATGGATTCATAATCCTCAAGGTCTAGATACTGCTGAGGAAATGTTAGGTAAGTCTGATGACGAATTATTTCCAGCTTCAGTAGCAGAGCAATTGAAGGCAATTAAGCTGAAGGTAATAGAGACTGGTATTTCAACCCGTGAAGAGGTTTATCTGACAACTTGCGGAGAATATCGTTACTATGATTTGCTGGTTGAACCACTGAAAGATACAGACAATAATATTCATGGTATTACTTGTGCAGCTGTAAATATTACAGAACGCAAGCAGGCTGAAGAAAGACTCCGCTATATGGCGCAAGTTAGTAGTGTACTATCTACTTCGCTAGATTATGAAGAAACCTTAGAACAAATTGCCAAAATTTTAGTTCCCCAGCTAGCTGATTGGTGTAGTGTTGGCATTTTAAATGAAGATGGTTCCATTCGCCACCTACCAATTGCCCATGCAGACCCATCTAAGGCGGAGTTAGCACGTAAACTTCAGGAGTATGCAAGAGATTACAAAGGTGCAAGTGCAATTACTAGAGTACTGCAAACCGGACAAAGCGAATTAATCTCAGAAATATCTGACTCGCTATTAGTTGCAAGCACTCAGAATCAGGAACATTTAGAACTTGTTCGGCAATTGGGGATGAAGTCTATGATGATTGTGCCCTTAATTGCACAAGGGCGAGTACTCGGCACAATCAGCTTTGTCAGAACGCAATCAAACCGTCGCTACGATCGCACTGACCTAACTTTAGCAACAGAGATTACCCACCGTGCAGCCTTAGCAATAGAAAATGCCCGACTTTATCGAGACATCCACCAGGCTTTAGTCCATTACGCCGAATCTCTATCTCTTTTAGATGCACTGTTAGAAGCCGCTCCTGTTGCCGTATGCTTTTTGGATCGGGAACTGCGATATCTCCGAATTAATCAAGTTTTCGCTGACATTAATGGTTTGACTATAGAAGAACATCTAGGACGCAAATTTGGGGAAGTATTGCCAGCAATGGCGGCTCAGGAAGAGCAACAGTTACAGCGCGTCTTAGATACTGGAGAACCACTGCTGAATATAGAAATTAGCGGTGAGACAAGGGAACAATCCAGACGTTACGGCTACTGGCTGGGCAACTATTACCCAGTCAACAACGTAATGGACGAAACGGTAGGAATCGGGATTATTTTGGCAGAGGTGACAGCAGCCAAGCAAACAGAAGTGGCTTTGCGAGAAAGCGAAGAAAGATTTCGGGCAATGTTTAACCAGGCAGTTGTGGGTATTACGCTGGTAGCGTTGGATGGAAAATTTATTCAGGTTAATCCTGCCGTATGCGAAATTACTGGGTACAGCCCTGAAGAGTTAATGCAAATAACCTTTAAGGAAATTACCCATCCTGACGACTTAGCAGTTGACTTGGAAAATGCTCGGCGAGTTTTAGCAAAAGAAATTAGTGGTTATTCCTTAGAGAAGCGCTACATCCGCAAAGATGGTTCTATAGTTTGGGTAAACCTAACTTCATCAGCAGTTTGGGATGCTAATGGACAACCAAAGTATGCGTTAGGCATTATTGAGGATATTAGCGAACGCAAACGAGTTGAAACGACACAACAGTTTTTAGTCGAGGCCAGCACCTTACTCGCTGCCTCATTAGATTATGAAATCACCTTAGAAAATGTGGCTAATCTAGCAGTTCCTACCTTGGCTGATTTATGTATTGTAGATGTCTTCCAGGAAGATTGGTCAAGTAAACAAATTGCGATCGCAATTGCCGATCCCACAAAACTAAATACTTTAGACGAAATCCGGCGGCGTTATCGACCCAAAACTAGAGCCAAACAGCTTGTGCAGCAGCTACGGCTTGGTATATCTGTCTTTTATCCCAAATTATCCGGCTCTCATCTTTTGCAGATGGCTGAAGACGACGAACATCTGCAATTACTGCAAAGTTTGGGTATTTGTTCTCTAATGGTGATTCCAGTTCGTTCTCGTGGGCAATTATTTGGAGCAATCTCTTTTTTCACAGCCGAATCAGGCCGATACTACCAACAAACAGACTTGGCATTAGCAGAAGATATTGCGCGTCGGGCAGCCACAGCCATTGATAACGCCAGACTCTACGAGGAAACTCAACAGGCAAAACAGGCAGCTGAAAGGTCTGTCAATCGCACCATACTTTTACAAAGAATAACTGCTGCTTTCTCGGAAGCCTTAACTCCCCAACAGGTAGCCGATGTCGTGGTGAACCAAGGAATTGCCGCCTTGGAAGCAACTGGTGGTTCTGTTGTCTTACTTACTGAGGGGGATACGACCCTAAAAGTTGTGCAGGCAATTGGCTATCCGCAAACACTCATCAATACTTGGGCAACTTTTCCCATCACATCACCAAACCAAATAGCAGAAACAGTCAGAACTGGGCAGCCGATTTTTTTAGAAAATTTAGCAGCTATGATTGCTAGATATCCAGATTTAGCAAATGTTGTGACTGTAATAGGGAATAATTCTTGGGCTTCCATTCCCTTGATAGCAGAAGGCAAAGTAATTGGGGCACTGGGATTAAGCTTTACCACTGGACAAATATTTACCGAAAAAGACCGGGGATTTATGTTAACGCTGGGACAGCAGTGTGCCCAAGCGATCGCTCGCGCCCAACTTTACGAAGCCGAAAAGACCGCCAGGGCCCAAGCTGAGACAGCCAACCGCATTAAAGATGAATTCCTCGCTGTCCTTTCTCATGAACTCCGAACTCCCTTGAACCCGATTTTAGGGTGGGCAAAGTTACTCCGAACCCGCAAGTTCGATGAAGCTACTAAAATTCGGGCATTGGAAACAATCGAGCGGAATGCTAAATTACAAACTCAATTAATTGGAGATTTACTTGATGTTTCGCGGATTTTACAAGGTAAAGTCAGGTTAAATCTCTATGCAGTGGATTTGAAAATAGCGATCGCAGCTGCACTAGAAACGGTGCGTTTAGCAGCAGAAGCCAAATCGATTCAAATTCAAACGGTTTTAAGTAATGATATCGGCAAAGTTCTCGGCGATAGCGATCGCTTACAACAAGTAATGTGGAATCTCCTCTCCAATGCCGTTAAATTCACACCTACAGAAGGACGAGTCGAAGTGCGTCTAGAGCAAGTTGGCTCAGAGGCTCAAATCCAGGTGATTGATACTGGTAAAGGAATCATCCCGGAATTTTTGCCCTACGTCTTTGATTACTTTCGGCAAGCTGATGCTAAAACAACCAGAGTATTTGGCGGACTAGGATTAGGACTGGCAATTGTGCGCCATTTAGTAGAACTTCACGGTGGTACAGTTCAGGCAGATAGTTTAGGAGAAGGGCAAGGTGCTACTTTTACAGTCAGACTACCTTTGCTGAAAAATTCTGAGTCACGAGTCAGCAGTGACGAGGTTTCTGAAACAGAACTAAGTAGTGACGACACATTATTGGCTGGGGTACAAATCCTGCTTGTGGACGATCAAGCTGATGTGCGAGAGTTTTTCAGCTTTGTCCTAGAACAATATGGTGCGACTGTAACCGCAGTTGAATCAGCAGCCGAAGCCCTAGAAATATTAATGCAATCAAAGCCAGACATCCTGTTAAGCGATATTGGAATGCCCTTAATGGATGGCTATATGCTACTGCGTGAAGTGAGAAAATTACCGCCAGAGGAAGGCGGGCAAATTCCAGCGATCGCACTAACAGCTTATGCTGGAGAAATCAACTACAACCAAGCAATGGCAGCAGGATTTCAAAAACACCTACCTAAACCCGTAGATCCATCTGAATTAGCCACAGCGATCGTCAATCTCATCGGGCAGAATCAACCCTGAAGCCGATAGGAGGGATTGTTCAAATAATAGGAAAAAGAGCAAATTCCAGTATCTTTCTCCCCTACTCCCTGCCCCCTGCCCCCTGCCCCCTGCCCCCTGCCTCCTGCCCCCTGCCCCCTGCCTCCTGCCCCCTGCCTCCTGCCTCCTGCCCCTTCCCTCAACCAATGGGTCGATTACCAGGATTGACTGCATGGATATATTCACTACCCGATCGCGGTCTTCCTCGTTTATAGTAAGCTTCTTCTGGTTTACCCCATCCTAGCTGCAAAATCATTTCCAAAAAACTGGAATTTTCCCACTTACATAAACTTGCCCATTCTGTTCTTTGAACAATTCTTTCTAAATCAGACGTAAGAATTTGTTGGTATTGTTTACTGTTATTGAAACTCAAATATAAATCCATGCCCATCGAGACTTCATACCAAAATTCTACAATGGAATTTTTAGCGGCTTTTAATATCTCTAAGTCACTAGGGAGGGCAATTAACTCAGTGTTTACTTCGGGATAGTTCAAGTTTTTACCTTTAACTGTCACGTCTCGCCAGATAATACCTGAAACTTGATTTTCTTTCTGATAGTCGTGAATCGCAGCTTTGAAATCTTGATAGGCCGTGAATTGTTGCAGCCCATCAGTTCTGATAAACTGGTCAATTACAGGATTGCCAGAGACCGTTATCTCTAACTTTAGGCGTTTTCCGTTGAGGCAAGCTTGGCGTTCGGCTGCCAAAACTTGAATTAGCTCCTGGGTGGTGTAAACCTTTGACATCAGAATACACTCAATACGGGACTAGAGATTACTTTTCTAAATGGTTAACACAGATATTTCAATATTATGCTTTGGCATCAGCCGAAATGTAGTAACAGATAACACGAAAAACCAGGGCAGACCAATTTGGTCTACCCAATAACTTATCTAGCTAACTCACTACTGAACTCATTAAAAGCTCGTCGCTTTAGCTGTGCTGTTTCAGTACGTGGTAATAAATCAAAGATTTTGCGAAATTGATCGTCTATTTCTTCAAAAGGTACTTGACCTTTTTTATCCAAAACTACCTCACCTGCTTTATTAAACACTACGACTTGAGGAACAGACCCAGAATAGTAATATCCTGGTTCTGTAGAGTCGTAGGTTTCTTTAGACGGAATAGTATCTACATTAATTGGCATAATCTCTGCTACCTGACCGTAGAATTCCTGTACCCGTGAGATAGAAATGGCATATCTTTTAGAATCACTGCTGTCATCCAAATAAAAGGCCAAAAATATGGGTTTATGTTCCGCTAAAGTTTGTGCGAGTGTCTGCCTGGGAGGAACCAATGAACCGTTGCCAGCATAAACAACGAAGATGTTGCCATCATATAAATCATTATCAAGACCAGCATAAGCAGGTTGCGTACTTATAATGAAAAGACTTACAAGCAACAACAGGCATTTGGACAACCACCTTTGCCAGCCAGTAATTTGTTTATGTAAAAAAAGAAATTTTGTGCTATTCATCAAAAGGAACCTTGCAAGCTACTACTTGTCGTGAGTTTGTGCTGAATTCAGAAAACTGGGCCGGATATGTAATTACGCCCACACACTATTTTTTAAGATAACGTCTACTGAGATTATCTCTTGTAAGTGGATGATAGAGATGAGGACAAGGGGACAAGGGGACGAGGGGACGAGGGGACAAGGGGACAAGGGACAAGGGGACGAGGGGACAAGGGGACAAGGGACAAGGGGACGAGGGGACAAGGGACAAGGGACAAGGGGATGGGAAAAGAATCTATCAAGAGTCATGAAGATTTAGAGGTTTATCAACTGGCGTTCTCCGCAGCAATGAAAATCTTTGAAATATCGAAAAAATTTCCTGTTGAGGAGCGATATTCCTTAACTGACCAAATTCGCAGATCATCTCGCTCCGTGTGTGCTAATTTAGCTGTTCGCGCAGCGTTCCCGAAGGGTAGCTTGGCGCAAGCGAAGATATAAGGCAGCCTTTGTGGCTAAACTGAATGATTGTGAAGCAGAGGCGGCAGAAACTCAAGTCTGGCTAAAGTTTGCGGTTAAATGTAATTATTTAGATTTAGAACAAGGCCGAGAATTGTATGGACTTTATAACCGAGTCCTTGGAGGATTGGTGAGTATGATTAATAACCCTTCTGTTTGGGTAATTCGGCAATAAAGCATACTCCCCTTGTCCCCTTGTCTCCTCGTCCCCTTGTCCCTCTACCCCCCGCCCCCTGCCTCAAAATCAAGAGGCTGGCTTTTTCAGTCAGGATTCGCTAAACTCACGCATATTAAATTTGCAATTAAATACTTTCAATTAGCAACGCCAGAAGACTAGGGTACAGATGTGGGAAACAAAATTCAATTCATAGATAGGCTGCGATTGGGTTTCGCGGTGTCAGTGGCAAAAAGTGTGACGTTTATAGTGCGATCGCTCCGTCTGGGTGCTGCTAGTGTATTACCAGGCTCGATTGCTCGTCGCATTGAACCCCGACTTTTACAATTATTGAGTCAGCAAGTTAAAAATGGAGTGATTTTAATTGCTGGTACTAACGGCAAAACCACTACAGCCCTGCTTTTATGCACAATCCTAGAACGCAAGGGTTTTCGCGTCACTCATAATTCCACAGGTGCAAATCTGGAAAATGGCTTAATGACGGCGCTGTTAGAAAGCACCAACTTACTAGGCACGCTAAATACTGATTATGCCATTTTGGAAGTAGATGAAAATATTGTCCCAAGAGTATTAAAGCCACTCCAGCCGCGAATTATTCTCTGTTTAAACTTGTTCCGCGACCAGCTTGATAGGTACGGCGAAGTAGATACAATTAGTAAACGTTGGACAAAAGTTATTTCTACGCTACCCGCAGAAACGGTGGTAATTCCTAATGCTGATGACCCAACTTTATCTAACCTTGGTCAGCAGTTACCGCAACGGGTGTTATTCTTTGGCTTGAATGAACCAGAACATTATTTAGAAGCAATTCCTCACGCTGTTGATTCTATTTACTGTCCAAAATGTGGACATTCTCTAGATTACAAGGGTGTTTATTTGTCTCATTTAGGAGATTTTACTTGTCCAAAGTGTGGTTTCACTAAAAGTAAACCGACTTTAGAAAGTAGTGAATGGTCGCAAATTCTGGTTGGTTTGTACAACAAATATAATACTTTAGCTGCTGCTACTGCGGCTATTGAGTTAGGAGTTGATGAAGTAACAATCAGAGATACTATTAACAACTTCCAAGCTGCTTTTGGTCGTGCAGAAGATTTGGTAATTAACGGTAAACGAGTGCGGATATTGTTATCAAAAAATCCCGTAGGAACGAATGAAACCATTCGCGTAGTTACTCAAAGCACAGATAAAACCACACTACTGGTATTGAACGATCGCACACCCGATGGTACTGATGTATCCTGGATTTGGGACGTGGATACCGAGAAATTAGTCGAACGCGGCGGGACTTTAGTAGTGAGTGGCGATCGCGTCTACGATATGGCACTACGTTTACGTTACAGCCAAAAGTCACCTGACAGTAACTTGAATTTAATAGTCGAAGAAGATTTGCGACAAGCGATCGCAACTGCATTAGAGCATACACCAGACAATGAAACTCTGCATATTCTCCCCACCTATTCAGCCATGCTAGAAGTGCGAGAAGTTCTGACTGGGCGGAAAATTCTTTAAATTTGTCATTTGTCATTTGTGATCGTCTTATTCCCAATTCCCAATTCCCTACTCCCCATTCCCTAAATTTATGAGTTCTCAAAATTTGGAATTAACAATAGGTTGGCTTTATCCGACGCTGATGAGTACTTATGGCGATCGCGGTAATGTAATTACTATAGAACGTCGCGCCGAGTGGCGGGGATACGATGTTAAAGTGTTACCCCTAGATCAAAATGCCACAGCCGCAGATATAAAAACTGTAGATGTCATCGTTGGTGGTGGCGCACAAGATCGTCAGCAAGAAATTGTCATGCGTGATTTGCAAGGTGCAAAAGCTGACGCGATGCGCGAAAAAATCGAAAATGGAACACCAGGAGTATTTACTTGTGGTTCACCCCAATTACTGGGACATTATTATGAACCAGGCTTAGGACAAAGGATTGATGGTTTGGGAATACTCGATTTAGTTTCCGTGCATCCTGGTGAAAATACTAAGCGCTGTATTGGTAACTTGGTAATTGAAGTCACAGCTTCACGCCTAGCACAAGAATTGCGAGAGATGACTGGAACTACACCATATTTGGTAGGCTTTGAAAATCACGGCGGACGCACCAAACTAGGAAAAGTGGAAGCTTTGGGGCGCGTGGTATACGGTTTGGGAAATAATGGTGAAGATGGGACAGAAGGAGCATTTTATCAGAATGCGATCGCAACTTATTCCCACGGCCCTTTATTACCAAAAAATCCCTTTGTCGCCGATTGGTTAATTCAAACAGCATTGCGCCTAAAGTATCACCAGGAAATTACCTTAAAACCTTTTGACGATAGCCTCGCTGCACAAGCACGAGAAGCGATGTTTAAGCGATTGAAAGTCAGTTTACCAGGTGCTGCGGCAAAAGTTTAAATTTTCGTGTTTTTCTCGTTCCCTGACTTTCACAGGGAACGCAATTCCCCAGTTTCGCATGGGGAGGTGTGAAAAACGCCCCAAACTCAGCCGTGATTTCATATTTCCTTGTCAACAACTACTAACCCCACACCGCAACGAGTCGCCGCCTCTGCTAACCGAATATCAAGAGTTGCTAACGGCAATTGTAACCGCAGCGCCAATTCTAAATAAGCTGCGTCATAAGCTGCTAAACCTTCCTGTCGTGCTAGGTTCAAGGTTGCATCCAACGCCTTTGCATCCGTAAATAAGTCAACCTGAATTAATAGTGACTGTAACAAAGCAATAGCTTGCTCAGATTGTTTTTTAGTCATACGGTTACGTCGTTCAGCCACGACAAGGGTATTAGCAATTTCCAACGACCAAATTCCTGGTACAAAAGCTTCAGAATCAGGCATCATTGCGAGTATGTCATTAGCATAACCATTGTTTTCATCCACCAAACACCAGCTAATTGCTACAGAACAATCCAAAACAAACTGCATTAAAATCTTCGTCCCTCTTCAAGCATTTCGCGGATTGAGGTTTTATCTAAAGCTACTTCTCGCCGCAGTTGTTGCATATTGGCAATTGCTTCTTGAATTGATTTTTTTGTTGTCGGCTTTCCCCAAGCGTTATATTGCAGTACAGTGTCATCGCATGGTGCAAGGTCTGTTTTATCTAACGGCTGCACAACTACCACTACTTCTACAGATGTATCTTTATAATCAGTAGGTGTCTGAATGTGCAATATCCCATCTGTGCCAATATGCGATCGCAATTTTTTTGTTTCCATTTTTACTTCCAGGAAATTATATAATTTTTCGTTTCCTGGATTTGACAAGTAACGCAATTCAGGAGACTCTGCTTTTCATTTTAAATTAACAAAGGGCAAAGTATGACTCAAGCCTTAACCAAACAACTAACCTTTGATGAATTTATTGCTTGGTATCCAGAAAACTCACAACGACGCTATGAACTGCATGACGGAGTAATTGTTGAAATGGCTCCTCCCACAGGCGAACATGAACAAATTGTTGGATTTTTAGTTGGGGAAATAGTTACAGAATACAAACGTTTAAAACTACCTTATTTCATTCCCAAAACAGCTTTCATTAAACCGAATCAGAGCGAAGCAGCTTACTCACCAGATGTACTGTTGTTGAATAACTCTAATTTAGTTAATGAACCTCTGTGGAAAAAAGAATCTACTGTAAGCCAAGCGGCATCAATTCCTTTAGGAATTGAAGTTGTAAGTACCAACTGGCGAGACGACTATTTTACCAAAGCAGGTAAATACGAAGAGGTCGGAATACCTGAATACTGGATTGTAGACTATTTAGGTTTAGGTGGTAGGAACTTTATTGGCAATCCTAAACAACCAACTATCTCAATTTACCAACTAATTGAAGGTGAGTATCAAGTTAGGCAATTTAGGGGAAGCGATCGCATTCAATCGCTAGCATTCCCAGAGTTGAATTTAACTGCTGAACAGATTTTTCAGGCTGGAGAAGTCGCATAAACAAGGGCTAAAGAACCATCAAAGACTCGTCCACGAGTATCAAAGACTAGTCCACGAGTATCAAAGACTCGTCCACGAGTATCAAAGGCTCATCCACGAGTATCAAAGACTCATTAACGGAGTTCCGAGCCTCATTAATGAGTATCAAAGACTCGTTGACAAGCCAATCCGAACTATTGGCAATGATAAATTCTTTTTAGATTCAGTAAAAATTATTAGCACTCGTGTAGTAATACACAAAATAGTAAATTGTTTTGATATCTTGCAGCATTCTTAATTAGCACCTACCTCCGCCTGGAACTCGAATTTGCTTTCTTATAGCGAAAGTCTACTCAATGTAGACTAAAATCCAAGTCTGGAAAAAATTTAGTCCTCTTAAGAGGACTTTCGCTATTAGCCAGAGGTTTCTAACCTGTGGCGGTTGTTGGGATTAGTGCAAAATATTAGTGGTTGCGAAATTGTCCAGCGAATCAGGGGCATTACATATAACTTTCGTTAACAGGTGAACCTCAGTATGGCAAATACGCCTCAACATTTACTTAAACTAATCCTAGAAGCGAAAGAGAAACAGCTTAAAAAATTAGATTTAAGCAATAAAGGATTAACAGAGATCCCTGCTGAGGTGTTTGAACTGAAATGGTTGGAGGTTTTGGATTTAAGCGGCAACCAATTAACGACACTGCCAGAAGCGATCGCCCGCCTGCAACAACTCACTTCCCTGGATTTAAGCAACAACCAATTAACGACGCTGCCAGAAGCGATCACCCACTTACAACAACTCACTTCCCTGGATTTAAGCGTCAACCGATTACCGACGCTGCCAGAAGCGATCGCCCGCCTGCAACAACTCACTTACCTGGGTTTAGTCGGCAACCAATTAACGACGCTGCCAGAAGCGATTGCCCGCTTGCAACAACTCACTGCCCTGGGTTTAGCCGGCAACCAATTAACGACGCTGCCAGAAGCGATCACCCGCTTGCAACAACTCACTGCCCTGGGTTTAAGCCACAACCAATTAACGACGCTGCCAGAAGCGATCGTCCGCCTGCAACAACTCACTTACCTGGGTTTAGCCGACAACCAATTAACGACGCTGCCAGAAGCGATTGCCCGCCTGCCACAACTCACTACCCTGAATTTAAGCACCAACCAATTAACGACGCTGCCAGAAGCGATCGCCAGTCTCCAACAACTCACCACCCTGTATTTAAGCGGCAACCAATTAAGGACACTGCCAGAAGCGATCGCCCGCCTGCCACAACTCACTTCCCTGAATTTAAACGACAACCCCATCGAAAAGCCGCTACCAGAAATTGTTGAACAAGGTATTGAGGCAATTAGAGATTATTTCCGGCAACTGCAAGCAGAAGGCACAGATTATCTGTGTGAAGCAAAGTTACTAATTATCGGCGAAGGTGGAGCAGGGAAAACAACACTGGCGAAGAAAATTGAAGATCAAAATTATCAACTCCGAGAGGAAGACTCTACGAAAGGAATTGAGGTGATTCGGTGGGATTTCCCAATGAAAGATGGGCGAGAATTTCGAGTAAACATCTGGGATTTTGGTGGACAAGAGATTTACCATGCTACTCACCAGTTTTTCCTCACTAAGCGTTCTCTCTACGTTTTAGTAGCAGATACCCGCAAGGAAGACACAGATTTTTATTACTGGCTGAATGTAGTAGAACTATTGAGCGATAATAGTCCGTTGCTAATCATCAAAAATGAGAAGCAAAACCGCCACCGAGAAATCAATGAACGTGAGTTACGGGGGCAGTTTACTAATTTGAAGGAGACTTTACCAACAAACCTTGCTAGCAACAGGGGTTTAGAACAAGTTTTAGAAAAAATCAAGCATTACGTTAAAAGTCTGCCCCATATTGGCAGTCCCCTCCCAAAAACCTGGGTTAGAGTCCGGGAAGCTTTGGAGAGTGAGGCACGCAATCACATCAACTTGGATGAATACCTGAACATCTGCCAACAAAATGGGTTCACTCAAAGAAATGACAAGTTGCAGTTGAGCAGCTATCTGCACGATTTGGGAGTATGCTTGCACTTCCAGGAAGACCCACTTTTGAACAAGACCGTTATCCTCAAACCCAAGTGGGGAACTGATGCAGTCTACAAAGTGCTGGATAATGAAAAGGTGATTAGCAATCTAGGCAGTTTCACCTGGTCTGACTTGGCAAACATCTGGTGTGAAGACGAATACGCCACGATGCATGATGAACTCTTGCGGCTGATGATCAACTTCAAGCTGTGCTACGAAATTCCTAGAAGCCAAGGAAAGTATATTGCCCCACAACTGCTATCTGCTAATCAACCCCTCTATGGCTGGAATCAAACCGACAACCTGATTCTGCGTTACGAATATGACTTCATGCCTAAGGGCATCATCACCCAGTTTATCGTTGCCATGAATGAGTTAATGAATGAACAACAATGTGTCTGGAAAAGCGGCGTTGTTCTCAGCAAAGACCAGACGAAAGCAGAGGTGATTGAATATTACGGCAAGCGGGAGATTAAAATTCGAGTCTCAGGTCGTCACAAAAGAGATTTGATGACCATAGTTACACATGAACTCGATAAAATTCATGACTCGTACAAGCGACTGAAGTACAACAAGTTAATTCCCTGTAATTGTGTAACTTGCAAAGATAACCAAGAGCCACACTTTTATTTATTTGAGGAATTGCGACAATTTATCGCCGATAAGCAAGACGAGATTCAATGTCGCAAGAAACCCTACAAAATGGTAAATGTCTTGGGCTTAATTGATGATGTAATGGACAAACACCAATTTATTCAGCAAGAAGAAATCAGAGTAAGCGGAGATAATTATTATATAAACGCTAAAGAAGTTCAAATTCAAAAAGGGAATAATTTTATGTCTAATCAATCTCCGCAAGAAGAAAAGCCAAAGTCAGAAGATGTTAAACTTCCGTTTGCTTTTCGCAATGGAATGTTCTATTTATTTGTATTTGTAGTTGTATTTTGTCTAATTGCATTTTTTGGTGGTTCGCTACCATTTCATTATCTAGCTTTAGCAATTATTGGTACAGCAATATTTATCGTTTTAATAGGCGTTCTGCAACTCCGTCAAGATAACCGTCTTTCTGAAAAATCTTTTGTAGATTTAACAAAAATGGTACTGGAACAGTTGCCTTTAATTAGTAATATTATTAAGCAGTTTCAAGGCAACAAATAAAAGCCCCGGCGAATGTAATTCACGGCTATACAAACAAAGTCCGCCTGCGCGGACTAAGAAAAAATTGAGGGTTTGAAACCCACGAAGGTGGGTTTTGTCTATGTAGACGCGGTTTCTAACCCGGATTTCTCACAAACTCAGAAAAAACCGGAGCTTAAAACTGATAAAATGTATACATAGTAAGTATTTCAGCAGTTTGAACCGATGAAT
>NZ_JBALEQ010000013.1:0-45336 GCF_036917775.1 Nostoc sp. | reverse complement strand
TTTAGTAATTTCTCTAATTGTCTGATACCTGTCAAGTAACGACCCTTATTTATGAATCCACTATTTTGTTATTTTGTCAATGCGTAAGTCCTAAAATATTTAAAAATATTTAAAGCTTTAGATAATTCATTTCTAAGAATTATGATTGAAAATAATATCTTGGTAAATCTCAACCATTTTGGCTGCTACTTTATCCCACGTGTATTGTTCTCTAATCATTAGACGAGCGCGATCGCCCATATCTTTAGCTGCTTGGGGATGAGTCAGATATTGTTCAATCGCTTCGGCAATCGCTAGGACATCCAATTGAGGAACGTAACCTAGTTGGTGTTCTTGAACCACAGCAGCCAAAGCCACTCCAGGGGTAACAAGGACGGGAACACCCACCGCCAAAGCCTCTAGAACTGCTAAACCAAAGTTTTCCGCATGGGAAGTTAAGGCAAATAGATCCGACCCTTGGATGAAGAGGTTTTTTGTCTCTCCGCCAATAAATCCGGTAAAATGGGTGCGATCGCGAATGCCAGTTGCAACCAGCGCCGATTCAATTTCTGCTTCGTATTCTTTGCAACCACTACCTGCGACAACGAAGGTAAAACGATGATGAGTGAGTTTACCTAAGGCAGGAATGAGATAATCCAGTCCTTTTTTCGGATGCAGGCGGGATAAAAATAAAATTACAGGTTCACCGACTGGGACTTGCAAATGTTCCCGAAGTCGATGACGTGCATCGAGAATCAGTGTTGGCTGGGAAAGTCCGTGAGGTAATACAAAACTGGGTACACTCAGTCCCAATTGAGCAACTTCTTGCTGTTCTAGTTGGGAGGTAAGGTGGATAGCGCGAGAGTGATTCAGGTTAGCTTCCTCAATTATCCTCATGTAAATTTGCTTTCTGCGGGTGCTTTGCTGCAAAGACCATTCGGATAATAAGCCATGTGGGATCACAATATAGGGAATATTTTTCAGGCGAGCGATCGCCATTGCGATCGTCGATGCATAAGAGAAGATCGCATGAATATGTAAAATGTCATATTGAGAAATATTATTCCAGAGCCATGTTGTTAGCTGCCAAGAAAAAGCGTATTCTCTGACAAGTTTGACAGTGGGTGAAAAGCGAGAAAAAAACCAAATTGGAACTTGCTTATATTCAACGAGTTTCTGTAAAGGAACATCAAGTAAGTAATCGCCGTTATCGTTAGTCGTAGCAATCTCAGCATCAATATTATTGGCTCGCAATGCCTTAACCATATCCATCACAACAAGACTTGGACCACCCCGCACATGAGGAACAGATGGAATAACATGGAGAACTCTCATAACGGAGATTTGCAGCATTGTCTAGTAAGATGCACCATTTGAGTTTCAACCCTATTTAGGCTTCGTAATATACACTACACTTCTGACTCGTAGCTCTTGAATTCTTACGTTTTTACTTGACGATCGTATTTTTCATTCATGGCTTGATGATAAAGTTTAATATACTCGGAAATCATTTTCTCTGGTGAAAATTTTTGAGAATTCACAAATCCTTTCGACTTTAGCGTTTTGAGTATAGGAAGATTATGAATAATTTCTGCGGCAGTTTCTTTGTGCCGATCTGGTTCTATATATATAGCTGCATCTCCTCCTACATCATTCATCGGGGAACGGTTTGATGTAAAGACAGGACAACCGCAAGCTTGAGCTTCAACAATTGGCCAACCAAAGCCTTCATAGAGGGAAGGAAAAAGCAAAGCCGTAGCAGAAGAATAGATAGCTCTCAGGCTTTCGTTATCAATTTCTACTAACTCTATTACCTTTTGTGTAATATTATGAGTTTTGATGAATTGATGCATTTCATCAGTCATGGGTTTACCCACCATTACCAAGTAAAATTCTGGTTGTTGCAGTTGCAGAATTAGTTGATAAAAAATTGATAAAACTCCCAACCGATTTTTGTACCAGTGATTTGCTCCTATGTGTAGAATAAATTGACAATCATCAGGAATTCCCAAAGCTTTTAAACGTGGCTGAGATTCTATCACTGTCATGGGACTATAGGGATAGTTTAAACCCATAGGAATCACAGATACAGAACTCTGTGATAGAGAACAAAGACGTAACACATCGCTTTGAGTTTGTTGAGAAACGCAAGCAATTTTTTGCCCTTGGTTAAGTCCCCTCATCACCATCTGCTGAAATTGCTTACCAGTCCATCCAGTGCGACATTCGGGAAATTCTCCTAAACCAGAACGAATTGGAAATAAGTCATGACAAGTAATTATATGGGGTACGTTTCGCAAATATTTTACGTAAACCGCATTGCCTTGGTCGCATATGTGAACTACATCTGCCCAAGATAATGCTTGACGCAATTCTGCTGGGAAAAGAACGAATTTATCAATATAACCTAACCATTTTCTCAAGAAAGCCGATGAAAGCAGCTTCCCAAACCAAGGATTTGGGCGAATAATTCTAACTTGATGCCCAAGTTTGGTTAAGTAATTTTCCAACATAGAAGCAAATATATCCATGCTTTGGATTGCATCTAATTGGTAATTACCAATCAACAAAATTTTCATTTTTGGCTATACTTTTGGTTTTTGATTAGAGTATTTTGATTTAAAATGCCAGAGAACTCGCTTGGCATTAATTATTGCCTCAGCAGGCAATAGAGATTTAAGTATATTCTTGTTAATAGCCTCTAAAGTCTTGGGTAACAACTGCTTTTGTAGCTCCAAAATATCTTGGAGAGTCATAGTAGCGATTGAAGTGTTAGGAAAAGCTGGGTAGTCTCTCTTAAAACCAAATCCCAGGTAATCCATTACCTCTGGCGTGAGATTTTCCAGGTATTCAGTATTGACTATATTTTTTTCACCATGTCCTACATTATCACTACCAACTTCATCTACTTGAAAAAGCAAGGTAGTTCTGTTGTAGTTTTGATCGTGAAAAGGTTCGGCTCTATGTATTCCGTGGATATCACATAAGATAAAACTTCCCTTTTTCATCGGGAAGGTTAGTATATCTTCTTGATATTTACTGTCAATATAACTATCGCTGAGATAAATTTCACCACTATATTTTCTAGACCACTTGTGAGAATCTTTAATATATTGAAAGGCATTCTTTTCCACATCTGATAAATAAAACAAAAACAAGAGGCCAGGCATATTATGTTTTTCCGATAATTGTTTGCCGACTTGGCGATTATTATCTGTATGCCAGGGCATATGAGAATTTTGAGATGTTTGATAAACTCGATGATTAGTTAATTTATAATTATCATCAAAATATTCTTTGCAAATATCTAAAACTTTTCTAGAAGTAATAACATCATAGGTTTTTTTAGATCCGGCTAGACAATGGGTAAAAAATTTAATGTCTTGAGCTGTAACCACACCAACATCATTAGTATTTAGAAGGAGCTGATTGAAGTCAATTTCTTGAAGTAGTTCTTCAACATACTGTGCAGTTAAGGCTTGCTCAAAAGCAAAGAATCCTTTAGTTTTCAGGTCATTAACTATTTGACTAGTACTGATGTTGGTTAAATCTGGATTAAACATATTAAGACTCCGACTGGAATTTGGAATATTTTTAGATCAACTCAAAATGTTTTTCTAAGTAACTGCCAAGAGTTTTTTGAAATTGTTCAAAGCCAAATTTCTTAATTACCTTTTCTCTCAATGCCTCTGGTTGATACATCAGGGGATTAGGATAAATACCTTGTAGTATTTGAATTATAGTTTGGGCGATCGCCTCTACATCATCTGGGTTAACTAGTGCGCCTAACTCACCCTGACACAAGGCATCCTGTGCCCCATCTTGATTTCCTCCAAGGGTAGGCTTACCGCAAGCCAACGCTTCTAGGTAAACAATGCCAAAGCCTTCAGCTTTGCTTGGCATGGCAAAAACATCGCACAGATGGTAATAAGAGCTAAGTTCTGCATCAGGAACGTAGCCAGTTAATGTGACGCAATCTTGGAGTTGATATTGAGAAATTAGCTGTTCAATTCGGAGTTTATCATCTCCCTTGCCTACCAGAATATAATGAACATTGGGGATAGCCTGACGAATTTGGGGTAAAGCAGCTAGAATTCTGTCATAGCCTTTATATTGCTCTAATTGGGAAAGCCGAGCCACAGTGAGGATAATCGGTTGTTCAGGTTTCAAACCATATTGTTTGAGGAGGTTATCTGGTTTGGGTGCAATCTGAAAACTATCAGCATCGAAGGTATTAGGTAGAACTACAACTTTGTCAGGATCGAGGTTTTGTTCTTGGATAAGGCGATCGCGTGTATAGTGACTTACGGCTAAAATGCGATCGGCGTGGTGTAAAGCAGTCTGTAAAGTGGAATTCTGAAGATTCCAGACCTCAATTCCATGAGCGACAACCCAGTAAGGAATGCCCATTAGTCGTTTCAATAAGTAGGCAGGAACACTAAAGTTGAGATGGCTGGAGAAAATCAAATTTGGGCGTTGCCAAAAACCAAGACCAATCAGTTGACTTGCAAAAGCTGGAGTTCGTAGAGATAAAGGCCAGTTCCCAGATGGGTGAAAGTATAAATTAGGGGACTTTGATGGTACATCAGTATCATGCTTAATCAAAATGTCATAGGCAAAATTGGGGTAAATAGTTTGGAATCCTTTTAAACAGAAGGAGGAATAACGTTGTATTCCTCCCGTAGAGTTGAATAGGTCAGGGAACCAGAGATGGCAGTGATATTGATGTTTGCTAAGGCTTTTTTGAATCACTTTGTTCTGATAAGTAACAGTTTTTCATCATTTGGCGTCAGTCCTGGCATTTTCTCAAAGAGAATTTACATAATCAAGCGCCTGTTTTAAACCTTGGGTTGCCTGAGTATAGTTATACCCAGTCACAATTTTGAGACTTTCTTCTCCCCAGCGCCGTAAACGTTCGCCATCGGAGAATGCTTCTTGCAAGCTATTGGCTAAAGCAGATACATTACCAGCAGGAAAAATTAGTCCATTGTGATGCTGATGTATGAGATTTTGGGCACAACCTACATGACTGCTGACAACTACCGGACGACCTAAGCACATTGCTTCGTTAACAGCAAGCCCCCAAGTTTCCCCAGAACCATAGCTAGGTAAAACAACTAAATCAGCAGCCGCATAGGTACGCGGCATCAGGGTTTGATTTTGGAAGGGTGCAAAGTATATATTGGAGTGTCCAGTAGCTGCGGATTTGAGGTCTGCTTCTAAGGGACCTGCACCTACAAATAATAGCGATACACCAGATATATTTGCCTCCAAAAAAGCCAGGAGTAAATCTAAAGGACGTTTTTTGGGTTCAAACTTACCTGCAAATAAAATCACCCTATCATGAGATGGAATCCCTAATTCCTGCTTCCAAATAGTTGCTTGCTGTTTTGCATTCTCAGTTTGAGTAAAAAAGCGATCGTTATCTACAGTATGGGGAGAAAAAAATAAACTTTGTTCCGAAACCCCATGATATCGGAAGTAATCATAGTTAGCTTTACCCACATAAAGGCAGGCAGTAAAGCGATGATAAATCTGTGTAATAAATTGCCGACGTGCCCATGCTTTCATCCCAGTAGGCTGTAGCAATCGATGGGAATCACCACGAAATAATAACGGTATAGCAAGAGAATTCCACTGCCATAGAAAGCGATAAATGCTGGCATAGTTGTAGCACATCAATAGCACCGCATAAGGATTGTAGGCTTTTACCTGAGATACGAGAGATGGATTTTGTAATCCCCACAAATAATGAACACCTGGAGCCGAACTGTGGTTGGGCACAAATTCATATTCATAGCCATCTAACAGTGGAATATCCCACTGAAGAACCTGTTTAAAACCCACATCCACCTGTGGATTAATACCGAAGTCCCAAAGGTAAAATACCCGAATTTCAAGATCAGTAGACCTAGTAATATAGCGAAACCAAGGTGCATAATATTGAATAGGGTGTGTTGATATAATTGCTAATCTTGTCATGCCATCATATATAATAATTATTATTGAATCTCTGATACTGAATCAATTAAGTATTTTATTGATTTAGTCCTGATAATCCTGACAGTTTATTATTATCTTTGAGTTTCAGACAGGGTTTTTCAATCAAGTAATAAGAAACAAGTCCAGCCAGAAAACTAAACCCGAGGTTATAGGGAAAAATTCCTGAAATAGTAGTATTCTGATTAGTAAAAAATAATTGCTGCCAGATGTATAAGCTATAAGAGATTTTTCCTATATAAACAAGAACTGGTATACTCAGTAATTTATTTGCATAGGAAAGTGGATTAGCATGGAGCCAAGCAATCAGTATTCCTAAGATTATGGCATCTATAGTTAGACCTATGGAGATTAAATAACCTCTAATCAAGTGAGCCAAAATGGGAGTAATGAACAATGGCCAGATCAGTAATATTGCTATAGAAAATCCCTTTAATTTATATATACGCTGGGTTGAGGTAGGAAATTTAGTAAGAATAGCCATCAAGCAGCCTACCATAATACTATCGATCGAGGTATGTAGCATCATATTTAAATATCCTTTAATTGAAGGAAAGAAAAAATAGCTAGCTACACGTATAATGGGCATCGATAAAATTAGAAAAAGTGATAATTTACGAGATTTATTAATACCTAAAAATAATAGCAATGGAGGCCAAAGTAAGTAAAACTGTTCCTCTAAAGAAAGAGTCCATAAATGACCAAGAAACCAAGTTCCTACAAACGAACCATTGTGAAAAGGACCGAGATAGTTCCATGTAAAAGTTGCTGCTGCTATGAATTGTTCTATACTGATATTCAAATGAGCAATTAAGTTAAGAACGAAAAATACCGCAATAAAACAGTAAAGACTCGGAAATAACCGTATTGCACGTCGCACATAGAATCTCTTCAAATCAATAGTACCACTTTCATTAGTCTCTTTTAACAAGATTATGGTAATCAAATAACCACTTAGAACAAAAAATAGCCTAACTCCTAAGCTGGAATTGGCTATAAATATTGATCCTAAATTCCAAATATCGCTCTTAGACTGAATAGTATTTTTTGCATGGTCTAGCAAAACCAAGAAAATAGCTATTGCTCTGAGACCATCAAATGAATTAATGCGCTTTTTAATCATTAAATTTATAATTTTTGTATGATTTATTTTTGATATAAAAAATATCTAAATTATATTCTAGGTAAAAATAAATCTTGCCACATAACTTATGAAGGAGTATGGCGTTGAAAGGGATAATATGTAATAGCTTTCATCAATAAACTTCGGATGACCAATAAAAGCATTGTACTTTGAGATAATACACTCAGAAATGAACCCAAAGTTAATTCGGTTTTAAGTGACAGCATCAGCAAAATTAATGATACCAAAAATCGATATGATGTAATGGGAACATTCATAGTCAAACGAGTTATCCATCCATATAAACTACCTAGAAAAATTCCTAAACCAGCGCAACCTACTCTGCCAAAGTTAGCATAAGCTTCCTGTAACAATCCCCAGGATATTTCTGTTGAAAGTGTATCTTTATATGTTTGTAACCCGTAATATATACTTAGTATGTTGGTGGCTTCACTACCACGAATCTTATTTGAATTAAATATTCGAGGTGTTACTAACTGAGGTATAATTACATAAGTTTTTCCCTGCATATATTCTCTTATAGTTCCTGTCTCAGAAATAGCTTTCATCAGCATATGTATAATACTTGAACGGTCATCCAAGCTTTCTGGTTTCGATTTATGCTTGCCTATACTGTCTTTAGAAGTATTTATCTGCTGCCAAGAATTATTAATCCAGGTAATATATAAAGTCGTATATTGTGAAGGTTGAATTGATCCTTGATTCCAGTAATTAGCTCGAGTTTCTCCTTTACCTAAATTAAGGAATGATATCATTATGAAAGTGATCAATAATAATCGCCAGGGGAGTTTTTTACTACCAAGCATCCAACCTAAACTCGTTAAGACTACATATACCCCTGCGACATTAAGGTAAAGACCAACTCCTGATTGAAAAACCAAAATTATTGCTAGCAAAATAAATAGTCTGGAATCTCTAATAATTAAGCGTTTAGCTCCTAGCTGATAACCTAATATCATTAATCCAAGGTTAGTGAGAGATGGTAATGCCGTTTTCAGAATCGTATAAATTGAACTAGGTATTATTGACCAGATATATCCAGTATTTTGTAAAAAATCAAATGTAATAGAAAAAACAATTATTTGTAGAAAGAAAGGGGTTATTTGGTTTGGTTTAAATACTTTAATTTTAGATATGCCTTGAGGTTCACGTCTGACGAAAGCCAGCCAAGTTATTGTTCCCACTACCATAAAAATAACAACGGCTAGAGCTGCATCAAAACGCAATGATTCAGGATACTTAAGGATATTTGGATTTTTGGAAACAAGGGGAAAAGCGTGTGTTCCCAAGTAGGTTAGTGTCATTATTGGAAATATCGGCAGTCCTTTAGCACGATCGGCACACCATAGATAGGCTGGTAATAGTGCCATTCCTGCAATTAATAAGGCACTAATCTTACTGAGAAAGGGTGCATCAGGAGTGATAATTTTCAGTGTTACTAACATCAGAGCAATCCAAAATGCTCTCAAAAACCAACGTTTCTGATGTTTGCTAAATCCTATAGGTGACTCAAAATTAAACCCAGATGTCATAACTTTAGAAAATGGGTATCAGTATAAAGCTTGTACAAGTCACCATTTTAACCTTGATGGAAATTTTTAGCAGTTAGCCTTTAACCTTATTCTTAATAAGCAAGTTTGACTACTTTTTCTAGAAATTGAGCAATTTATTCAACGCATAAATCAAGGTTTCTTTGTTCATCAAACCCAGTTCATGATGAATTGCCCCTTTTAGAATTAGCAAGACTCCGATCAAATATGGCACACTGCTGGCGGGTCATTTCTCTATCTGTATAGGGTTGAAAGGCTAACCAGTCAGTTTTTGGTTGAAACCCTTTCGGCATAGAGAGCAACCAATTAATTTGAGCAACCATCTCGGAAAGTAAATCTTCAGGCTGGTTTGATGAAGCAAAGGTCACAACTTGACCAGATTGGCAACGTTGTAGAATATCAACCACAGAACTCTGGTGGTGAAAAATTGCCAGGATGGGTTTGCGGGCTAGAATACAGGGATAAAGTTTGGAAGCTGTATAGCTAGGGTCATCGGAGCCAATTAGTAGAATAGCATCGCTATCAATGAGAACTTGTAGCGCCTCAAAGTAGGGAATGCGATGAGGATGTTCGGTTACTAAGTCAGCAACACCTAGTTCTTGAGCTATCGGTTCTATAGTTTTAACGGCTTGACTACCAGGAGCGTAACTAGTACCAACAAAGTGCAGTTGAACTGATTGCCAAAGTTTAGAGTTATGGCGACGCTCCGACTGAATACTCAGAAATAGAGTCCTTACAGCCAAAGCCATATCATCACCACCTCGACCCACATATACCCAATGGCGCTTACCATCATTGGGGTTAAATATTTTTTGCTGAATATTGAGAGAGGGGAGTTTGTTAAAATCAGACTCTGGGGCACCAAAAGGCAGAACAGTAAACTGTTTTGCTTGTAAATGGGGATATCGCTGTTGTAAGGTTTTCGGATATGCTGGTGAAACACTAATTACATGACTGACTTTACTCATAGCCTTGGGTTCTAGCAGTTTTGCTTGGAGTTGAGCAAATCCGTACTTGAAGCGTCCTCCTGGTGGAGTGGTATCTGTATGTTTGTAGTAATCACTTAACCAAGGATCTTGAAAGTCGAGGATATAGGGTATTCCAAAGCGTCTGTACCATCTATTACCCAGAGCCATAGTGATGAATATGGTCGTTGAAAAATAGACCAAATCAAATTTTTGCAGCCGCAGCAGGCGATCGCCTGCTCTCAGTAAATAGGGAAAACATCGCAGCCCCAAACCTCCCATACCAATCAGCCGAGTCTGTTGAACGGGTATTGCTCCTGTATATGTGACTGGGATATTAGAGGGAATTGTTTTTGCTAGTATCGGGTCTTGGACTCCTTCAACACAGTCTGAACGAACGGTTAAAATGTGAGGTTCCCAGCCAAATTGTTCAAAGTAAGGTAGAGACATTCGCACCCGATGATGATCGGGAGCGTTAATTGGTGGGAAATGGGGACTAACTATTAGAACTTTATGATTCATTAATTAGAGTATAAAAAAGCACGAAGTATAACTAGTTTTGCTAGTAAATACTGGTAAATGCTACAAAGCTTTAATTGTTTACGCTCACCTACTTATCTGCTGGTAAAGCTTCTCATACTGCTCTACAATTACATCAGCAGAAAAACACTGTTCAGCACGTTGACGACAGTTATGACGGTTAATATTTGGTAATTTTTCAATAGTCATAACTGCTTCTTCAAGACTATTAACTAAATAGCCATCAATCCCTTGACGCACAATTTCTGGTAATGCCCCTCTTGGACAGGAGATAACAGGTGTACCACAAGCCAAAGCTTCAGCGAAAACAATACCAAAAGGTTCTTCCCACTCAATCGGCACGATCATGGCAACAGCTTGTCCCAGAAGTTCATTTTTCTGAGCATCGTTAACAGTTCCAACATACTCAATCCCATCTTTGCCAAGATTGGGAACAATTTCTTCTTGCCAGTACTTTCCTTCTTCTCCGGTTTTGCTGTAGTTGCCAGCGATAATTAAACGCCGCCCAGTTTTTTGGGCAACTGCGATCGCTGTATGCGCTCCTTTTATTCGTTCAACTCGACTCAAAAATACCAGTGGTGCATCCTCCGCTACTGTCGGCACAAAGTTATATTTCTCTAGCTCGACGCAATTGTGAATGGTATGCCAAATTCCACCATTTGTCTTTCCCTGATTACAAATGTAGTCACTACATCCTGTGAAGGTGAGAGTTCCCCGAGCCAGCTTCGCTCCCCAACTGGTGGTGCGCTTGGTAGGGTAGCGCTGGTAAGACATCACCTTTGGCAGTTGATAACCCAGTAGAGGCAGCAGATAGAGAATGCGAGAAAAGCTGTGAACTAAGTCAGGCTGGAATTGCTGAACTACTGACCAAAGATGAATTGTATTTTGAATTGTATCAAAGAGGTCTTGCGATCGTCTGCCCCTCCAAGGGAAAAAATCAGTGGTTGGTGAGGTGGAATCAGAGTGGGCAATGAGTCCGACAATATGACCTCTAGCTTGCAATCCAGTCACTAATAGGTCAACAATACGTTCAATACCACCATAAAGTTTTGGTGGTACTGGGATTTCCGGATCGGCGGTCAGTAAAATACGCATTTCAGGCTACCCAACGCTTATCAGATATTAGAGGACTATTACGTGGTACAAAAATGAAATCTGCTTGCCAAAGAGCTTGATCCAAAGGGCGACGAGTCAGACTACAAATATCATAAGCAACCCAATCACGTTCATTGAGCCAACCCACAACTTCCGCTAATAGAGGAACATTTTTATGGATATCCAGTAAGTTTATTTCTGCTAGAATTACCTGCGTTTGAGTAAGTGATTTTTCTGCTCCTTTTAGGACTTCTAATTCATAACCTTGGACATCCAGTTTTAGAAAATCAGGGGCACAATTGTTGAAGTATTCATGAACGATATTATCTACAGTTTTCATGGGATATGACTTTACCGTAAAGTTTTGTTTAACTTGCTCAATTAAAACAGAAGAAGCTGTTTCAGATTCATTAAATTGCACTTGTTCTTGTGATTCTGCTCCCAATAACACTGGAAATACCTGTACGACAGAATTTTGAGATGCTAGTTGCCTCAACTGCTGGACTCTATGTTCCAAGACTTCAAAACAGGCAATTCTTGATTTAGGAAAATATTTAATACATAAGTTAGTAAAATCACCTTGATAAGCTCCAACATCAAAAATATGAGTGGGCTTAAATCCAAGTTTAGCAAGCCTTTCTAAGGAATTAGGAATTTCAGGCACTTGTAACTTACGTGATAAATATTGCCGTATATTTTTGCGTAAAGACATAATTTCAGTTAAAAATAGTGTTTGATTATAAACTGCTTTCACAATTAACTACTATAAGTTATCGACCTGTTGCTCACAACAAAATTGTTCTTGAAAAGCTTCCAAGGAAGATATCAGCTTGAAATTGCTGTACTCCTGAACATAAGGTGATTGTGTTTTGAATCGGATCAAATTTTTTTGCGATCGCTTCCCCGCCAAGGTAAAAATTCAACCGCAGGTGAGGTATGATCAGGATGTGCTACTAGTCCAACGATATGACCTTTAGTTTGCAACCTAGTGACTAAAACATCCACAATACGTTCTATGCCTCCATAGAGTTTAGGCGGCACTGGCAGTTCTGGATCGACACTCAGTAGAATTCGCATTGCTTGATTTTCAGAAAAGCTTTTTTTAACAAAAATACTATTTTTGACAAATTAGAATAATATTTCCACACAATTGTGGAAACAGGATAGCTAAATTCTCTGATATCATTCTAAATAAAGAATATTTTAAATATCTTTGCGGCAGCAGACTAACTCCCCAAACTAGTTTAATATTGAAACCATATTCCATGAGATGGCTCTTTAAACAGGGAACGTTGTATAGACGTACATGATGAATTACATTCCTATATTCCATACTATTGGGATATTTACCTAACGGCACTAATACTCTGTTCCTTAAGTTGTTAATATTAGGTGTTGATAATACAAAATAACCACCTGGATTTAAATGATTCCAACATTCACTAATAAATTTATCCGTGTCAGTAATATGTTCAATTACCTCTAATGCTGAGATAAAATCAAATTTATCATCAATATTAAATTCAGCCTCTAAATCTCTTTGGCAATATCTCCAATGAAAATCACTTGATAGATTTTCATTCCAATCATCTACACCAGTGACTTTAACATCATATTTATCAATCAAGAGATTGACAAACTGTCCTTGGTTACAGCCTAGATCGAGCCAGTTACTATTTGTAGTAATTATTGGTGATAGATTTTCTAGTGCAGAGAAAATACGAGAAAATCTATACCAAGGATCATCGAAATTTTTAGTTACTTTTTTTAAAAAGTCTGTTGCTAACATTTTCTATCTCCTACCTGATTGTTTTGAATAATTAACCTTAAACAGAAGAAGCTATGGTTTTACAAACGTTGTTATTGAAAAGCTTCCTCTACAAGCTTGATAAAATGTTGCTGTTCTACATCCCAGTTATAAATTTCTTGACCTAATTTCCAAGCTTGAGTACGAACAGATTGCAACTTAGCTGGATTAGATAATAGGTTATCTAGAATTGTTGCTACTCTGGCTGAGTCATCAATATCTAGTAATAAGGCAGCCTCTCTTAGCTCTTTAGCAAACTCTTGTTGAGCAGGGGTAAGGCTCATTAAAATAGGTAATCCGGCTAAAAGATAAACAAAAATTTTATTGGTTAGACAAATCGCTCTATTCAGGGGCTGAATTAGCTCCAGGGATAAACCAATATCATGGCAAGCTGCTAACTGAGCCATTTGATCGGGGGGTGCAGGGGGAAGAAGGTGGAGGCGATCGCCTACTCCCACCTCCTGAGCTAATTGCATCAGCTGTTCTGAATAACCAGGAAAAGGAATACCTCGCAAGTGCAAACGCACACGGGTTTGCATCTTTCCCATCGCATGGATAATTGATTCTAACCCTCTACCATGGCCAATAGTTTGGGAAAACCAATAGAGGGAAGGCTCTGAACCAACGCGATCGCCCTGTTGTCGCCCTGTGGTCGCTGGTGCTTCTGCTAGGGGAAATACATTCAAAATCGGTTCCATGCTGACGCCGTAACGTTTAGCGTAGGCGGTGGCAATTCCTGGTGAGGCAGCAGTTAAGTGTTGACAAAAAGGTAATAAAGTGCGTTCAATGCGATCGCGTACCCTAATTTCTGCCTGGTTCTCTGGAATGTCCGACAATTCTCCGATATGAAAATCTTCGGCATCGAACCCAAGTTTGGCATTATGTTTGTGAGCAGCAGTAGCAGCGGCTGGAAGTGCAGCTAAACAATGGGCAATGTAAAGATCAGCCGGTTCAGCAGCAGCAGCTTTAGCTAGTCGATTACTGATAGTACTGTGGACTAAAGTGGCTACAGATAAATGGGGAATCCAACCTGTAGTTGCTACTCCCCGAGCTAATTGTTGCCCAATTCTACGAATCAAGTAGCTTGGTTTTGATCCTAGACTGACTTGTGTCCATGACCAAGGAGCTTGGGGCAAAATACTCTTATCCAAAAGACGGGCTTGGGCTGAATAATTCCCAGCAATTACTCTCACCTGAAATCCTGCATGATGTAAAGCATTTGCTTCTTTTAATAATCTAGGATTGCAGGATATATGACCAGGACTTACCAAACAAACCCGGTTACGACTCATGCTTTTTTGCTAATAGTTCTTTTAAAGAAGTTTCTAAGCGAGTACCATAGTTATCCCAGGTAAAATCCTTCGATCTTTTCAGAGCATTATTGCTCATCCTGCTCAATTCTTCCGGGTGTTGATACAAGTACTCTATTTTTTCTTGAATCGCTTGAGAATCCCTAATAGGTACAATAAAACCTTCCTCCCCTTCTCTGATTACAGAATCTCCTCCAGAGTTGGGAGTACAAATTACAGGCAGACCACAAGCCATAGCTTCTAACTGCACATAAGCCATTCCCTCATCTAAACTAGGAAAAATAAATACTGAGGAATTAGAATAATATTCTTTGATCTGAGAATGCTCTACTCTAGGTATATGGGTAAAGTATTCTTGATACTCGGCGAATATATCTTGAAATGGGGGTTCTAATTTACCAATAATTAGACATTCAAAATTATCTAGTTGCAAATTTTGTAAGGCTTTAAACAAGTAAATTAATCCCTTGCGAACCCCAACACTGCCCACAAATAAAATCCGAAAAATATCATCTTTTTTCGGCTGAGGACTGAATAAATTCAGCTCTACGCCATAGGGGATAACTATTAACTTATGATTGAGTACTCCGCATTTATTGAGAGAGTCTGCAACATATTTAGAAGGACACAGTATATAATCTGCTTCCTGACATTCCTGTAATTCTCTAGTAATTATCTTGTCAAATGTTTTGGACTGATAATCTAAATTTAATCGTTGATATTCTTCACACAATAATTGCTCTTGATGTTTGTTGCATGAACCACACTCTTCGAGAATGGCAATACCGCCTTTCTTTTTGACTGCTCTAATCGTTTGTAGGCTAGCCCAAGCCCAAGATATAGAAACATCTGGGTTTCCCACACGCAAACTAGCCATCCAATCGTAAACTACAGCAAGCAGCCATTCAAAAGGCGATTTAAAAAAATATAATTTCCCCAACAGCCTGTCCAGAATGAGAGATATGGTGAATATTGGGGGCAAAAATATTATTTTTTCGCGATTCACTGGTACTCGTTTATAAGCAAATGACGGATGAGAAGTGATTAGCTTGTATAAGCTATTCCTGTTCTGTAGCTGATATGCAAGATGATCTGAATGAAATTTAGTACCGCAAGATATTAGGACTTTCATGGAAGATGAACAAATTTAAAAAGTATTCTTGATATTGGCGCAGTTATAAAAATATTTTTTGCACGCTTGTAAAATTATTTTATTACTTTTGCAATCAAGACAATAACCATTTTGACCGCTAAGTTATTTCCCGACAATAGAACTGAAAAAAGCTAACTTATTAATTTGGGTTATAAGGTTATATCATGACTAAGAAATAGGAGATTTTCCTAAAAACCTCATTACAGAGCGTGTCACCTGCTGACCTAAGATAGTAGACATCATCCCTGCTAATTTTGGAAAACTCAGACTGAACCCTGGTTGCAGTTGATAAATATGGCGCAGATTTTCTTGAAAAAGTTTTTCTTCTGCCATAAATAGCGTGCGAGAAGTATAGTTATATCCACGTATTAGAGCCGAACAACGCTCTGGAGTCAGTCCACCATTATTCCTCCAAAATTCTTCGACTTGGCAAGCATTATGAAAACAATCTTTCACAAAGCCTACAGGACTTCGACTAGATAAACTGTTGTTCTTATGGACACGATAATTGGCTCCTACACCTGGTACATAGATAAATTTACCACCTACTAAAGCTGCATCCAACAAAAACCGTGCATCTTGAATAATAGGTAATGATTCATTCCAACCGCCGATTTTATCTACAATGTTCCGGCGATAGAGGAGAGCCGCTGGTGGTGCCCAGAAATCAGTGAATAAGGCAATTTCAGGATCGGAGTGGACATCTTCAATTTTTCTGGCGATAATTCCACCTGGCAGAAATTCACCCGTTTCATTCTCCTCTAATCTTTGCCAATCTGAGTAAGCAACATCAGCACCACTGGCTTCTAAAGCATTCACTCTTTTTTCTAAAGTGTCAGATCGCAATAAATCATCAGCATCAAGGTATTGGATGAATTTCCCTTGTGCTAAGTCTGTGCCTCGGTTACGAGCTGCACTAGCTCCTCGGTTGGAACCAAATTCTGCACTGACTTTATTTCCAAAAGATTTGATTACCTCTGCTGTGCTATCTGTTGAACCATCATCTACCAAAATAATTTCATAATCAGTTAAGGTTTGACAAAAAACACTTTCAATGGTTTGAGATAGAAATCGCTCGGCATTATAGCAGGGTATAATAATTGAAACAATTGGCACTATTTGTCCTCACCAGCTAAGATAAAAATTAATTATTATGTAATTTATCCTAGAGTGGCAAAGCTAGCTCGAGCAAAAACTTAAACGTAGTAAATTCGTTATTATTGAAAATTTTGGTTTACCTATTTACGCCTATTTCAATCATGAAAAATCTACTCTAGCAAGTTTTACCACTCTAGAATTTATCTATATAGGTTAGATTGAAGTATTACATATTGCTAAGTAATTCAGATAAGAATAGCTAGGGTCTGGTTCGACAGCATCCTGATAATATAAGGAACCTGATTCTTGAATTTGATAAAGTCGATATCCCAAATCTTTAAGGTTCAAAACAGTGAATTTCTGTGTTATTTTTGATATTTTTTACTAAAATTAGAGATTGTCAATTATTAGCACCCACATCTATAAAAACATGCTCCTCATCTTTTTCTAATAAAAACTTATAGAGGTTAAGGATATTTTGTTCATATTCTTCTATATTAAAAAACAACGCATCTTTAGATATTCCACAAATTCTCCCATATATTAAGGATTTACCATTTTGATTAATGGGAAAGAAAAATTTATTATCTGGATTGATATCACAAATATGTTTCCACAATTTATATGAAAATTTTCGAGGAATTAAGCTGCTTCTTAGTAGTTTTGCGATGATGTTAAGGTTAGTCATAACTTCTCCATTTGTTGATAAAGATTTGCCATTTCTAATGCCACTTCCTTCATCGTCCGCACGGGCGCGATCGCCTGGCGTAGTTTGTCTAATACATTTCGGTTACGATTAAGATACGCTATGGCCTCGCTCCAAGCTGCAACATCCATCGCTGGGACTAACCAGCCATCTACACCATGTTTGACTAACTCTGCAATTCCGCCGAGATTAGAACCTAAAACAGGCGTACCTACAGCCTGAGCTTCTAAAACTGTTAGTGGCCCAGTTTCTAGGCACTGGGATGGTACAGCTAAAACATCAAAGCTGGTGATCGCATCTGGCACATCTGTGCGTGATAGGGGTTCTGCCAAGCGAATGCGAGGATCATTAGCAGCGTGAGATAAAACCTGCTGTTGATAGGCTTTCCCCTCGTCTCCTTGTACTAACCCATGAATCACCAGTTCAACTGATACATTTAATGGTAAACGGCACACCGCCTCTACCAATATATGAATGCCCTTAATTTTGTCCCAACGTCCCAAAAAACCTATTCGTAAAGGTTTATTTGTTTGCGTACTAGGTTTTAAATTAACTTTTGTTTTGGCATAAGTTGGATCAACTCCCTGCCTACACAAAATAAGTTTTTCTTCAGGAACACCGTTCAGTAATAATGAATCGTAGAGCCACTGACAGACAGCCACAACGCGATCGCTTAAAGCAAACATCTCTTGTAAGCGATTTTGATGCATAGCGACTAAAGCTGGTGTAGCTAAAGCAGTAGCTAGACGTACACCAGAAAATTTTGTATGGGCGATCGCGCTTAATGATAGGGGTATTCTCGATAGTAGGGGAGCGACACTTGCTGGTATACCTCGCGCCATTCCCCAGCAAGTACCACATCGTTTCTGCTCAATACATCCATCACAAACTTTTTCCCCATTCAGCAGCATCGTACCACGTAGACAGATATTTCCTGGAACGTGGACTGTTACCACAGTTGGCATACCAAGCTTTTTGGCTTGTCGCAAGTGGTGTATGTCGCAACCAGTCACCCAAGAATGTTGATGATAGATATCAGCTTTTTGCTGCTGTAGCCACTGAACAAAATATTCAAAACCTCCGTGGGGTGTCACACCACGAATTTGCTCAAGGGTAAAGTTGGGAAAAACAGGATAACGATAGACGGTGACGCCATTGTGTTCGTAGGTGATTTCCTGAGTACCATTTTTAGGTGCAGCAACAATATTTTTTATCCCTTGGGAGTTTAATTGATTTACTAATCCATCTACGTATACTTCAGTTCCCCCAGAAGATTCGGGAAAATAGAATCCGAGACTTTGGACAACTTTCATTTAATCAGTAGTGTAGAAAACTATTTAAAATTGTTGAAATAGTAAATATGAACGAGCTGATACTACTTTAAAAGTACCTTTCATCCGATCAAATACAGCAGCTTTCCAATATCTTGATGATGGGATTAAACCATAAACTACAGCTATTAGCAATATAGCGCTCACTACTCTACCGAAAATATTTCCCTGTAATTGCCTAATCAAACGATAAGCTAAAGGAAGCTTTTGAATATAAGGTGTACATCCTACCTGTTCTAACATTCCCACAGTAATATTTGCAGATTTTTGCATTTTATGCCATCGCATAGCCGAAAAAATAGCACTAGTGAGTAAAGGTTTTTCGTATTCCATCAACTGAAAATGGAAAATTGAATCAAATACATTAGTATAATTTTCAGACAGTTTGACATTCATTTTTTTGATAAAGTTTAAATCGACAAAAGTTGCGTCTTGGGGAAAATCAACAATTCCTAGCCCTATGACATTTGGATTATATCTCCAAGCTCCACAAACTTCTGCAAAGGAACCAGCTTCATCCATCTCAAGCCTCATTCCACTAATCCATTTGACGTTATCAACAAGTTTAGAGATTTCTGCAAGATTTTTTAAAGCATTTCGCAACAAAATATCATCGCTATTCAACCAATTAAACCACTTACCTGTGGCTAATTCTATTCCTTTATTAATCGCACTGGCTTGTCCGTTATCTTTTTCACTCACCCAATATGTTAACCATTTATCATACTTTTTAATAATCTCAATTGAATCATCGGTACTTCCACCATCTAAAATGATATATTCCAAATTTGGATAACCTTGAAGTAGAACAGACCGGATAGTTTCTTCAATAAATCGACCATAGTTATAATTAGGTGTTACTATACTGATTTTTGGCCATTCCGAGCCGTCTGGCATTTTTTCCGGTAGTAGTTGAGTGTTTTCCGTCCAAGGCCAACCAGTTTTTCCTGGTGGCGGTGGGGGAAGTTCATTTAGGGTTAGATAACTCATTACTACTAAATTCCTTAATTGAATACGTGTCTATATGTATTAGGACTTACGCAAATAATAGCTGAAACCTGATTCTACTGTAGTAGGGGCAATTAATGAATTGCCCCTACCGCTTGTAGTTTTACGTAAGTCTTATATATACCAATCCTAAATAATTCGTGATAATTTTAAATTGATGCGTCCCCCTGATTCCTTAGGGGACGGCGTTAGGCAGAGGTTGAATTTTCTGATTAAGCTCTAGGTTGATAAAATCTGACTATATAGCTCAATATATCGTTGAGCTTGTAGTTCTAATGAGTATTCTTCTAAAGCGATCGCTCGACAGTTTTTACTCAAGCGATGGCGCTGTTGTTTATCTTCTAAAAGCTCTACAATTCCGTTAGATAAATCCTGAGCATCTTCTGGTGTAGCTAGGTAACCGGTGATATCTGGACGCACTAGATCGGGAACACCACCAATTTTAAAAGATACTATTGGGGTTGCACAGGCCATGCTTTCTTGCAGGACTAAGGGCAGATTATCAGCGCGAGTGGGAAAAATGAACAAGTCAGCAGCAGAATAAGCAATGGACTTAAGGCGATCGCTATTTACATAGCCCAGATTCAATCCGGGCATTCTTACTGCCTCGGAGATAACTTCACCGCCATCACCGATAGTCACAAGCATAGTCTCAGCTTTCAGGGATTCTGGCAAGTTTTCTAGGGCTTTTAATAGCAAATCACCCCCCTTACGAGAATCTTTGAGATTTTCCGCGCCAAACATCAAAACTTTTTTACTTATTGGGATACCAAGAAGTAAACGACATTGTTCGGAATCAAGAGGTTGATAGGCTTTTGTATCTATGCCATAGGGGACATGATGAATGGGAAACCTGTTAAGCATACTTTGTTTGGCTTGCTCATTCAACCAATGACTGGGAGTGACGATAGTTAAATTGGAGCGGCTATAAACCCAATTTTTTAGTTTCCATTCTAGGCGCGTACTATCTCTGGCAATCCCTGGATAAGTATCTAGATAAGGACATTTGCCACAACCAATTTTCCAGCGATCGCAATCATAACTATAGGCACAATGTCCAGTAAAGCTCCACATATCATGGAGTGTAAAAACTGCTGTTTTTCTTTCAGTCAGCGAGGAAATCCCCAAGTAGTTGAAGTAGCCTGTATGAAGGTTATGAAAGTTAAGAATATCTGCCTCTTGATAGAAACTATGCTTGGGAATATCAAAGCTACCAAGTAGGTTAATGTAGTTAAGTCCCAAACGAGCGCTGAAACGATAAAGTTGATTTTCAATCCGAGGCTTTGAAAACACAGCTGCCACGCGATCGCTGCTTGTTTTGACTCCTCCTACTAGCAAGCGCGAATTAACACCTTGATCTAGTAAACCTTGGTGTAGTCGATAGCCCGCGATCGCCGCACCACCAGAGATGTCGGACTGATTAATGTGAAGAACTTTCATAAAGTATGAGGCTATATTGGCATATTTATACAAGCATGATATTTTAGCTTTTCAATAACAGTTTCTGCTGATAATCCCGGTTTAACACTTATTAATTAAGGGCGCAACAAATTAAGCCGCCCTCTCACACCAAGATCACCTTTCTTTAAAAGTCTGAGCCACAAGCGTACCCGTTCCTTAAAAGGAAGGTAGTCTGCATGACTCTTCATCATCTCATCCAATTCATAAAAATTTAAATTAATGGCATCAGAGAAGATGCGTGGCAAAAAGACATCGGGTTCGCCAAGGCACATTTGATCAGCAGAAGCTGGTAATGTAGTTACCCGAGGTAAATTTGCAGCATGGAGGTATATCTGATCCAAGCTATCTTGCCAATTACATCCTAAATGAGTTTCTAAAATTTTTTTCTGAGTTGCTTCTCCAAGAGATGCCCTAAACTGCTCATCATTAATGAGTCGAGACAGAACGATTGTATACTCTTCCAGGTTTTGCACACGGATTAGATTACCTGCTACACCTGGTGCATCAGACCCGAGAATTTCGGAGTCATTAGAATAGGGAAAGCGTGTTACCAAAGGTATGCCGTAGCTTCCAGCTTCGAGTAGCGAAGTAACTGAGGGAATAGGGAATGAATCGACATATATATCAGCAGCCTGAAGGAAAACAGCAGTATCTTCAGTTTGTCCAAGAACCCTGATTCTCCCCTGACTTTGGTCGATAGCTGCTGACCAATCCTCAGCGCCGCCTGGTCCAATAACTATGAGAACAGCTCTGTCTTGCTGTTCTAGCAATCTGACATGTGCTTCAACAAAGCTAATTCCATCAACAGTTCTGTATTTCGCTGCTCTAGCAATAGAAAGTAATAATATGCTGTTTTCAGCAAGTCCAAGTTGTTGCTTGGCTTCTGTTCGAGAAAGCTTTCTCTGTGGTGGTTCTAAAATCGTAGGAAGCAGCATATTACGTTGCGCCTCAATGCTTCTGCGCTGTTGTGATAATTTCATACCTGATTCACGCAGGTTCACAACAACATTACTGATGCTAACACCCGGCCAGAACCAATGGTCACCATGATTAACATATATAACTGGTGGTAGTTGTTCTTTGTTTGCAAAGGCAATGCTGGGAATAATATCAAAGATACTGAGATGCAGCACAACTACATCAACATTTGCAGCGCATTGTCGCAGATGTTGAGCACGAACAATATAATTACCATCACTCTTGTCGCTCACCCCATATATTTTGCCATGCCGATTTCCTATAATATCTCTCAGAGTTTGTGGCACTTCATCCGGTGACTGTTTCGTCAAAAAAAGAGATTGGATACGCTCATGCTCCTGCTGCATCCAACGACCTAAGAACCTGGGAGGTCCACTCAAATATGTAACATCGGTAGCAACATGCAAAACATGCTTGGGAAGTTCGGGTGGCGAAGTGCGTTGACTGATAGAGAGAGGGTTTGATATGGCCTTTTGCCCAATCAGGAGGAGCACTTGCTCAAGATCCTGGCTGGCAAATAGACCACTGTGTTTAAAGCCTGCATGGATCGCTGCCATTTCTGCATAAGCGGCAGACGTATTATAATTACCTTGATGTGCAAACTTTCTTGCATCTGCAACAAGACTGCGAAACAGCTTGAAGTTTTCTTGAATGATTTGACTGCCTTCTGCTCGCCAAAGGCTGAGATGATCTTTAACTAATTTCTCCATATTATCCTCTTTTACCTGCTCTAGCTAGATTCTGGTAAGCACTATACTCAGGGACTTCCAAGAAAGAAATTATCGATCTGGTGGGGTGGGCATCCTGAGCGCCCTGAATATAGGACGGTGTTCGCGTAGCGGTACGTAATGCGGACACCCATGCCACAAGAAAATTTGTGATGTTTTTTATTTAGAAGTCCTGAACCAAAAATTAATATATTTTCTGAGCGTTTTATCGCTTTAACAAGGAAAAGCAAGTCCCAAAGCGATCGCACAACCATTTTGATTCATGCGATCGCTTCATGTATATTTGTCGTACTAGAGAGAGAACACAAACTTTTCGACTGCAAAGTTCTTCACTAGTTCCATCTTGCCCGTTTTCACATCTACTGTATACAAAATATTATTTTTTCTAGTACTGTCAGTAGCTAGCGCATACAGTTGGCCAGAAGCAGAGAAGCCCAAATCTTTAACGTCGTTGAAAAGAGGCTGTCCCTCAAAGGTCAGTCGGGTCAGCCTTTTAATTTTGACTTTGCCAGTAATTATAGCTTTCTCCTGCAAGTTCATCGAGATTAAAATGGGGATACCTTCTGAGCCGATTTCGGTTGCAAAAATATTTCCCTTGGCGTCTTGGCATAGGTTAGCGAATCTATGGTTGGGTGGTAGTGAAGGTAGAGACAGCTCATCTCCAGAAAGAATTTTGCCAGTTCTGAAATCGAGCGTTATCAGGGCAAAAGGCGGGACACCTTCATTTGCTACTATGCACAAAAGTTTATTATTGGGCAGGCTTAGTAAACTTTCAATAGTTTTATTGGAACTCTTAAAATCTAGTACTTTTTTCGCTCTGAATTGACGGTTATTAGGACTTCCAACAGAATAAATTAGATGGTTGAACTGACCATTTTTCGTGTTGGAGACTGTAGAAATTACAAGAGTCTTATCTTCAAGTACTATCGCTTTTGTAATCCGGTCATAATCAGCTAAAAAGAAAGCCCGAGGTTTTTTTGGTACAGGGGATAGATTCTCAACGGACAAAACTGGCAGATTAACTTTAGAAAGAACTTTTTGCTCTAGCAGATTAGCAGAGATAACTTTTCCTAGCGGTAGAGTGGCAGTGTTCAGTTCCACTGGCGAGGTTTGGTTTTCTCGATCTCGAATATTGGACGTACTAAGGATGTTTACTCCATAAAGAGACTCGTTGCTTGATATGCTCTTTTGAGCAAACGCCTTACTAGAGATATCAGCAACAACAGTGGAAGTCAAACTGGCAGCTACCAGCTTGCCAAATTGGCGACGTTGCAGTGGTGTCATTTTTGTAATCCTTGTGTGATGCTTTAAGGAACAATGAGGTTTGCATTGGGTGCTTGGGGTTTAGCTCCCATATCTGATAGAATGTTGACAGTTATTTGCTTGACGCGAATATCTTCTCGAGCTGGGCTGACCCCATCACTGTCTAATCCCCAGGCCCACTGAATAGTACCGGAAGCGAAAACTTTAGCCCCACTACTAGCTGTATAGCGGGTTGAATGTGATTTAGTAAAATCCTGGTTGGCAGGGAGGGCTTCTTCCCCAGGTGGTTCGTCAAAGTTTGGTAATACGCTAGCGGGCTGGACTGGTGACTGAGACAAGGTGACGAGACCAGAAGGACTAGAGCCATTATTCACGATAAAATCCCATTCATAGCCGACTAACAGAGCCAGCTGATCCCCATTCTGGAGTCCCGTGTTTGCATAGTAAGGATCGCTACTGTTACTGACAACAAAATTAAAACCACCGTATACATCGAGGTCACTACCGTACATGACTCCTAATAAGGAGTTTTCTGGCCGCTGGTTTTGGGCACTGCGGAATTTATTTGTGGCTGCTGATGACCCTTGCTGCTGGGCGACTGCATCCAATGACCAATCTTGTTTGTAGCATGCCATCACTCGGTTGGGCTTTACTTGCCCAGCAGCGAGGGTAGAATCTTCGAACCTCACTCGCCAGTAACAAGTATTGGCAGAGAAAAATCCCAAATTAATTCCTGTATTGCGAGCAGTTTCGACATGATCGCGCATTTCTTTAGACCAGTACTCATCGTGACCCACAGACAAGAATACTTTGTGATTGAGCAAGCTTTGTGCGTTTGTGTGAACCTGCATGTTTTCGGTGTAAGTAACATCGTAACCTTGAGATTCCAGCCAGCGCACCATATTGTATTCCCATCGCAGGGGTGTGTCGTTCTCATAGGATTGTTGATAAGTTGCCTGTGAAAATGGACGGTCATAGGAAACTTTATAGGCTCTCTGACCACCAACGCTGTTAAAGGTGTAGAGGCTGTGCCCACCTGTGGTGCTATAGGCTAGGACACAAGAAATAGCGCTCTGGAATAAAATATCAGCAGTGCTGCTGTCATCGCGGACGACAAACCATACGTGCGCTATTTTACTACTTGCCTGGTCAGTTAACTTGGCGATATAAATACCACTAGTCCAGTTACTGCCTACCTGCAAAACGTATGAGGTTGTCCAGTTACACTCAACTAGCTGGGTATCTGGATCTAGAGTACAGGCAGCTTGAGTTGTACCATTGAGCGGACCACTGCTTGCTATCAGCCTACCGCCCGTGCCACCATAGTAGCCCAAGCGGTACACATCGATGGTATATTGTCCAGATTGTGCAAGAGAAACCTTAATGTCCAAAGATCCCCCTTTATTGACACTGGTCGCCGAGGCATAGCCAGCGATTTCACCACTACCCCGGTTGTCAAGCTTCCAGTTAGTAGTGCCAGGATTTAGGTTTTCCAAATAGATGGGATTAGGGTTTGCCGGAGTCGCTGAAGCCGAGAAGGTTGCACTGCCGATACCTGCTACTGTCGCTGTAACTACTACTCCTCCAGGGGCAGTGGGTACTGATCCCAATGTCAAAATCGTACTTGCTTGACCGCTAGCATTAGTTATTGCAGTAGTGGGCGACACCGACCCACCGCCATTGCTAACAGTAAAGTTCACCGTTACCCCTGACTGAGGGTTATTTTGAGCGTTTACGACTTGTACGACTAGGGGGTTAGGCAGAGCTGCTCCAGTCGCACCAAACTGATTGTCTCCACTGATTTTAACTAAGTTACTACCGACTACAAAGGCAATGTCGCAATAGTAGTTACTATTCTGGTAAGAACTGGTTGGGAAAGAATTTGGACTCGTATTGTACACCCCATTGTTGCCGTCTGCTACTGTGCTAAGATCGCCGTTAATTATAGAATTAACCAGCTCATTATTAGTAGCTACGTAATAGGCGTTTATGTTGATAGAGACGACATAAGTCGTATTAGCTTGAATGTTTACTGGCGTTTCTAGAACCTGCTCCTGCCAACCAGAAGCTGTCTCATTAGAAAAAGTGACACTTGCCAAGAGCGTTCCCGTTGCATTCCATATCTTGCCAATGTGAGTTCCTGTTTCACTAGCGGCTTTCCAGAAGCGAATGGCAGAAACCTGTCCCCCTTTAGCGCTACGGAATTTCAGACCTAATTCATAGGAAGCGTTATCAGTGGCATTTGGAATACTTGGCACTTGAGTTGTAAGGATAACTTGGGTGTTTCCTGTGGGACTAGCAGTGGCTGAAAAGTTAACACTACCGATTCCGGCAGCCGTTGCGCTTACAGCATTTGTTATGGGTAGGGTTGAGCCAAGAACAGCTCCCAAAGTTAATGTGGTACTAGCCTGACCGCTAGCATTAGTTACTGCACTCGCTGGCGAGACTGAACCCCCTCCATTTGTAACGGCAAAGTTCACTGTTACCCCTGACTGAGGATTTCCAGCACCATCTTTAACCTGAACAAGTAAGGGATTGGGCAATGCAGCTCCGGCTGTGCCAGTCTGATTATCGCCGCTAGTCTTTGTAATTGTAGGCAAGGAAACAGCTACAAAGTCGATGTCACGAAAATAGTTAGTATTCCGGTAAGAACCGTTTGGGAAGGCTCCCGGAGTTCCATTAAACACTCCATTGCTACCATCTGCAACTGAGCTAAGATTTCCATTGACTATAGAGCTACCCAGTTCATCATAGGTAGCGACGTAATAGCTGTTTACGTTGATAGAGACCACATAAGTTGTATTAGCTTGAATGTTAAGTGGTGTCGTCAGAGCCTGACTTTGCCACCCAGAAGCCGTCTCGCTAGAAAAAGTGACGCTTGCCAAGAGCGTTCCCGTTGCATTCCATATTTTGCCAATATGTGTTCCTATTTCACTAGGGGCTTTCCAGAAGCGAATGGCGTTAATTTGTCCGCTCGTATTGCTGCGGAATTTCATCCCTAATTCGTAGGGAACGCTATCAGTGTAGTTTGAAATGCTTGGGACTTGACTAGTAAAAAGGTTAGCCATAGCTATTTCCTATGAAGTTTAATGATTACTGATGGTAAAAACGTTGCCCCAATACCTTCTCATACCAATTTGAAAAAAGAATGTCACAGATTGCTAGGGACATGGCAATGTTCTGTATGAAGAATCAATGTGTCGCAAAAATTATTCAAATTGGTATCAGTTTCTTGTGTGAAGTAGAATAAATTTCCACGGAAGGAATTTTTTTCTTTAAATCTGACAAGCCATTTTCAAAACTTTCACCACATAATCCTGTTCTTCTTGAGTCATTTGATGAAACAGGGGTAGCAGGATAGTGTGATCTTGTGCTTGCTCGCTCTCAGAAAGCCGATCGCACTTACTAACTTCACACTCACAAGCTTTTAGCTCTACTCCACATGACCAAGGTTCAGTTTGATAAGCACTTTCACGGTGAGCGCACATAATCCCGCGTCGGGTGGAAATTCCAGCATCTAGCATTCGCTGCATTATTTGTAGCTGGTCGTATTTCTCTGTAAGGCGTAGACAAAAACTCTGCCAGTTACTCTTTGCACAATTTGGTTCACTCGGTAACTTTAATCCCGGTATATCTGCTAGCTTTTCCTGATATTGCTGTGCCAAATAACGCCGCCGTTCTACAATTTCTGGAAGACGTTTGAGTTGCTCTCGCCCAACTGCTGCTTGAATATCAGTCATGCGGTAGTTGTAACCCAGTATCGGATATGACTCAAATACTACCTGTTTTGCACCGTGCCGTACAGTATCGGGAATGCTCATCCCATGTTGCCGCCATAGGCGAAACTGCTTGTCATATTCGGCATTATTTGTGGTGAGCATTCCACCGTCGCCAGTGCTAATTACTTTGCGAGGGTGAAAAGAAAAGCAGGCGATATCCCCATGTGGTTTGCCAATTTTTTCCCAGTTTCCATCCCAGAGAATTTCACTACCGATCGCACAAGCTGCATCTTCAATTACTGGTAAATTGTAACGGTGGGCAATATCCAAGATCGCTTTGAGGTCGCAAGGCATCCCGATTTGGTGGACGATCAGGATAGCGCGAGTCTGCTTGCTAATCACATCCTCAATTAACATCGGATTGATGTTGTATGTCTGTGGTTCAATATCCACAAACACTGGTATTGCACCGCAGTAGCGAATACTGTTGGCGGTGGCAATATAAGAATGGCTGACGGTAATCACTTCATCCCCAGGTTGCACACCTACAGCTAACAACGCTAGATGTAATGCTGTGGTGCAATTGGAGACAGCACAAGCATGGTTTGCTCCTACGTAAGCGGCAAACTCTTGCTCAAAGGCGGCGACTTCTGGCCCTTGTGTTACCCACCCAGACATAATCGCACGGCTAGCTGCTTTCGCCTCAGCTTCACCCATCCAAGGTTTAGCGATCGGGATAGATTGGATTTTCTCAGACATTGCTTGCTTCCTTTGCCAATTTCTGTTCGCGCCACCAACTCACTAGCCGACGCAATCCCTCTTCTAGGGATACCTGCGCCTCAAAACCCAGGAGTTGTTTAGCTTTACTCACATCTGCCAATCGCCGTGCCACGGGGTTGACTTTGCGTTCTGGCCCATATTCTGGCTGTAAATCTGAACCCATCACCTTAGCTAAACTATAAGCTAGGTCGTTCAGGCTGCTTTCGACATGACTGGCAATATTAAACACATCATCTGTAACATCGGCTTTGGCAGCCAAGATATTTGCTCTGGCAATGTCTTCGATATACACAAAATCCATTGTCTGTTTGCCATCACCGAAAATCAGTGGTGGCTGACCTGTTGCAATGCGCTCCATCCAGCGAATCAATACTTCCGTGTATACACCGTAAATATCCATGCGTGGACCATAGACGTTAAAATAGCGTAATGCTACATAGTCCAGCCCATACATATCATAGAAACTCCGTAACAAGCCCTCATTAAAGACCTTTGCCGCTCCGTAGATGGTGCGGTTATTGTAAGGGTGATGAGATTCATTTGTGGGAAACTCCTCCGCCATGCCGTATATCGAGGCTGACGAGGCAGCGACTACCTTTTTTACCCCAGCTTTCACTGCTGCTTCCAACACATTAAAAGTACCATCTGCCAACACTTCCAAAGCTAGACGTGGTTCTTCGGCACATTGGGTAATGCGGATTGCTGCTTGATGAAAGACTATATCCACACCTTGCATGACTTCACCCAAAAGTTTTTGATCGCGGATGTCGCCTTCTACGATTACTAAAGGGCCATGTTCTTTTGCCCAAGCCAGATTCTTCAGTTGTCCACGAGTGAAGTTATCTAGGACAATAATTTCCGAGACTCCTTCGTTTACAAGTAAATCGGCAATATGGGAGCCAACTAAACCTGCTCCACCTGTGATTAAAATTCGCTGATTTTGCATATTATTTACTCTCCAATAGTTCATATCCTTCCCGCCAGCGTAAAAACTTAGCTGGGACACCAGCAACGATCGCAAATGGTGGTACATCCTTAGTCACAACTGCTCCAGCACCAACAATGCTGCCTTTGCCAATTGTGACTCCAGGTAAGATCGCCGCATTCATGCCAATATCGGCTCCTGTTTCGACTTTTACCGATTTAATTTCTAAATCTGTTTGGATGATGGGAATATCAATTGGCAATCCCGTATGCGTTGAACCCAGTACTTTTGCACCTGGACCCCATCCCACATAATCTTCAATAATCAAATCACGGGCATCAAAATAGCTCTGTGGACCAATCCAAACATGGTTACCAATGATGCAAGTACCGTCGAACCTTCCCTGAATATAGCTTTGTGAACCAATAAACACTTGGTTTCCAATTTCAAAGGTTTCAAGATGTTTAAAGCCTACACCATTGCCAATCCGAATGTTATGTCCAAATCTCCGTGCTACCGCTCGCCAAATAGCTCGCCGCATTAGCCCATCAAAGTCGCCATCACCTGTAGCAAAGCGTGCGTATAATTCGATTAATGATTTTTGTTCATACTGAGTGTTTAAATATTCTGCTAGTTGAATTTCAAAGTCAGGGTCTAGCTTTTCTGTTTGTAAACCGTGGATAGCTCTGACTATCTTAGTCTTACCTGGATCGGACATTGAATTCCTCAGTTATGTTAAGCTAATTACTGCTTTAGCAACCTGAGTTTGTGACTCTGTGCTTAATTCTGCATACATAGGCAGGGATAACACCTGATTAGATGCTGCTTCTGAGTGCGGAAAGTCTCCCAGTTTATATCCTAAATCGGCATAAGCTGGTTGCAGATGCACAGGAATTGGGTAATGAATGCCTGTCTGAATTTCCTGCTCTTGCAGACTTTGTTGTAGGGCATCTCGCTGAGGCGATCGCACCGCGTAGACATGATAAACATGACGGCTGTAAGGCATCACAGCAGGTATACTGACACCAGATTCTGCCAAAAGTTGGTCATAGTACGCTGCATGTGTTCTTCTGGCTTCTGTCCATCCTTGGATGTAGCGTAACTTCACCCGTAAAATCGCTCCCTGGATGCCATCCATACGATAGTTGTAACCTTTCAGAACATGGTGATATCTGCGTTCTTGACCCCAGTCGCGCAGCATTCCCATAGTGTGGGCATATTCAGGATTATTGGTGACTGCCATACCTCCTTCACCATAAGCCCCTAAATTTTTCCCAGGATAAAAGCTAAAACAACCAATGTCACCGATACTACCTATCCGTAGCCCCTTGTACTCAGCCCCATGAGCTTGAGCGGCATCTTCTATAACAACCAAACCATGACGGCGCGCAATGTCTAAAATTGGCTCCATGTCTGCTGGTTGACCGTACAAATGTACGGGTAGAATCGCTTTGGTGCGCTCAGTTATCGCTTTTTCAATTTGGCTAACATCGATTGTATAGCAAACAGGATCGATATCTACGAAAACGGGTGTGGCTCCGGTGTAACAAATTGCTGCTGTGGTCGCAACGAAGGTGAAAGGTACAGTAATCACTTCGTCACCAGTACCGATGCCAGCTGCTAGTAATGCTAGATGCAGGGCGCTAGTACCTGTATTGACAGCAATGCCATAATCGGCATTGCAGTAATCTGCAAACTCTTGTTCTAAAGCTTTGACTTCATTCCCCAAGACAAATTGGGTACTTGCAAGTACTTTTAAGACGGCAGTATCAATTTCGTCTTTAATACTCAGGTATTGAGTTTTTAGGTCTACAAATGGAATCACGCTGCTACCTCTGCCATATTCAGTTCAATTAATCGGCCTTGCTGCTTGAGAGACTGGGTTGCAGCTTCGAGAATTCTGACTACTCGTAGTCCTGCTTCTCCATCAGTAATGGGGCGATCGCCTTTTTCAATACAATTAATGAAGTGCAATCCTTCTGTCTTCAATGCTTCTGTCATATCCAACTTGGGTGACCACATATCCCCTGTGCGATAACCAATCATCATTTGATACACGCTTTCAGAGTTGCCATTAACTGTAATACCCTTGTCGTAAATCTTGACTTTCTCACTTGGTTCTAAGTCATCGTAAACAATCATCCGTTGACTACCACCAATCAATGTGCGACGGATTTTTACTGGTGCTAACCAATTGACATTGATGTGAGCAATGAGATTTTTTCCAAAGAATAAGGTCAAGTAGGCGATATTTTCTGGTTCTCCAGGAACGTGGCTGATGCCTGTAGCCGAGACAGCATAAGGCTGAGATGGCAATAGATAGCTCATGATTGAAAGGTCATGGACTGCCAAATCCCAGATGACATTCACATCATGCTGAAAAAGTCCGAGGTTGACGCGGACAGAATCATAGTAGTAAATATCACCTAGTGAATTACTGGCGATCAAATCGTGCATTTTGCGGACAGCACCTGTGTAGACAAAGGTATGATCGACCATTAACACTAGGTTGCGTTTTTCTGCCTCTTCAATCAGCCGCATTGCTTGTTCGGAGGTAGTTGTCATGGGCTTCTCTACCAGCACATGTTTACCAGCCTGCAAGGCAGCTAAAGCTAATTCAAAGTGAGTTGAAACTGGTGTGGCGATCGCTACAGCATCAATCTGGGGATCTGTAAATATATCTTGACAATCTTTAGTAACTTGAATTGTCGGATATCGAGTCTGCACTTTTGCCAATAGTTTGGGGTTAAAATCGCTGACTGTTTTAACCTTAACTCCTGGGATCTCAACAAAATTTCTGACGAGATTTGGACCCCAATAACCATAACCAATTACACCGATATTAATAATGTTTCCCATTGCTTTTAAGTAATCAGAATTTATTTTTTATGTACTATCAACTATTGCCACTCACAGGTGGAAATAATTAATTGCTATATAAACAGATTGGGTACAAAACTTAAATAGCTCAAACAGCACAGCCGCAAGGATTTCACAAACTGCTAACTGACATTTGCGGATTTTGAGAGCGATCGCGCACATCCCCGATTACACGAGCGGGAACTCCAGCTACAATTGCATAATCGGGAACATCGTGAGTTACTACTGCTCCAGAACCGACGATCGCTTTTTCACCAATAGTTACCCCTGCCAAAATAGTAGCATTACTACCAATAGACGCCCGGTGCTTGACTAAAGTCTTAACTGTATACCAGTCATCTTCGGTTTTTAAACTACCATCTTCATTGGTTGCACGAGGATAAAGGTCATTAGTAAACATGACTCCATGACCAATAAATACTTCATCTTCTAAAACAACACCTTCACACAAAAAACTGTGAGATGAAATTTTACACCGACTTCCAATTATCACATCTTTTTGAATTTCTACAAATGTACCAATTTTGGTCTCATCACCAATAGCGCAACCATAAAGGTTGACGAGATCGGGATGAAAAATCTTCACGTTTATGCCTAACTTCACATCATCATTTACTGCCATTATTTAATCTGCCTTCAAATTAATACTTTTCCACAGTTTGCCAAATAGCATCTTCTAAATAAGTACATTCATCAGCTTGCCATTGATACTCAGGGCGCTCAAAATTGTGCATGGTCACTTCAAACTGGCAAATCTCCTTCAGATTTTCTAGCAGAGTCTCGCTACGACGGTTGGAGAACCATGTAGTTAAGGTGTATGAACCCATGTAGAGTCTAAATTTGGGAATTTCGCATCGAAGAATAAATGTTCCTGCCTCTCGATGAAACGGAGCATCGGACTCGAAAAACCAGAAGATACAAATAGGTTGCTGTAAAAAATTTACAATCTGAAAAGAAAAACGCAGACTTTCATGGGGTTCAGTTATATGAAGAGCAAACTCAAAGGTAATCGGTTTTCCCCAACAGTGAATTCCTTCTTCTTCAGAGGTGTGTGCCTTTACCCAAGCTAGATGATTGCCAGTTTTGTTGATAGGAGCTTGGTAATAACCTGGTAAGACAGAATCATCTTTTTGACCAGCTAGATATAATTGTATGGCTTTGCCACTATGACCATCAAACTGAACGCTACCTTTAGAAAGTAGTATGCAACGTTTAGTTAGTTGAGAAATAGCTTGCATACTATGACTGACGAATAAAACTGTTCGTCCTTCTTTAGTTGCAACATCACCCATTTTCCCCAAGCACTTTTTCTGAAATGCCGAATCGCCTACAGCCAGAACTTCATCAACAATTAAAATTTCTGGCTCTAAATGGGCTGCAACGGAAAAAGCAAGGCGGACATACATTCCGGAAGAATAACGTTTTACTGGGGTGTCTAAGAACTTTTCGATATCAGCAAAGGCTACTATTTCATCAAATTTCTTCTTAATTTCGACTCGACTCATCCCCAGAACGGAACCGTTGAGATAAATATTTTCCCGTCCCGTCAGTTCTGGATGAAATCCTGTTCCTACTTCTAATAAACTTGCTACCCGTCCTTTGATGGCGATACGTCCCTTGGTCGGTTCAGTAATCCGGCTCAGAATTTTTAGGAGGGTGGATTTACCAGCACCATTGCGTCCAATAACACCAATCGCTTCACCTTGTTGAATATCAAAGGAAATATCTTCTAATGCCCAAAATTCTTCCCGCGCTGGGTTGGGCTTTTTTTTGCCACTCGGTTTGATAAATGCCTTGGCAAAAGATGTAGCACCATCAGCAATTACATCCCGCAGTGCTTTGTAGCTAGTTCTTCCCTCTTGTTCGTGAGAGATAATATATTTTTTGCTTAAATTCTCTACACTGATCATATTCTCAGACATCTGCACAGATCCTTGCTAAATTACGTCAGCAAATGTCCGTTCCATTTTGCGGAAGTACCAAATGCCACTTACCACTAACAGAGCAACTAATCCTAAAGATAGTGTGAATCCAGTCCAGTAAAGTTTGGATTCTCCCCCTAGAATTGCCCAGCGAAAGCCATCAATCACCCCCACCATTGGGTTTAAATAGTAAAGCAAACGCCATTGCTCTGGCACAATACTGCTACTAAAACCAACGGGCGATACATATAGACCAAACTGCACAATAAACGGCACAATGTAGCGGAAGTCTCGATATTCCACATTCAAAGCTGCCAACCACAGCCCGACTCCTAGTGAAGCAGCAAAGGCAATGCTAATAAATAATGGTAAGGATAATATCCGCCAAGAGGGAACAAAATTATACCAAGCCATCAGCCCTAAGAGAATCATTGCAGAAACGAGAAAGTCCACAAAGCTGACAATCACTGAGCTAGCAGGGACAATCAAGCGCGGAAAGTAGACCTTAGAAATCAAGTTTGCATTACTAATTAGGCTGTTGCTACACTCACTTAGGGCATTAGAAAAAAATTGCCAGGGTAACAAGGCAGCAAATACCAATATTGGATACGGTGCCCCACCCTCTGAAGGTAATTTCGCCAAACTTCCGAAGATGACGCTGAACACGACCATTGTCAAAAATGGTCGAATGAGTGCCCAGAGCATACCAATTACTGTTTGTTTATAGCGTACTAGAATGTCACGCCAAGCGAGAAAATAAAATAGCTCTCGATAGCGCCACAGGTCTTTCCAATACTGTTCCTCACTACGTCCGGCTTCAATGATCAACTCCGGCTTTGAGGTAATTCCTTTACTATTCATAATATTGATTAAAGACCACTGCTTTTAAGCATTAACCATTAATTGACAAACTGAAAATCGTTGATGTTCTGATAGTTAAGCATCTTTGCCTGTCTGCGAGTAAATTCTCCAACCGAAGGGTTTCCCTCAGGATTTATCACTCCTGTTACCTGCTGCCAAAGCTCTCGAGGCGCTATGGAAACTTTATAGGTGCGTTCGTTCGACTTGCAGACGTGATACCACTTTGTTTCTTGGCAGCGATCGCACCAAAATGCTTCCAACCATTCTCCGTCGATGGTAACTGCGGTTTGGCTTGCCACCAGCATCAATGCACTGCGTCTACTCATACCCCGTTGCTGTAACTGGCCTGGTCGATCGGCAAATAATTGATATTTTTTACTTCTGCTTTCGAGGTAGGAGTCATGATCTGGACAATAAATCGCCCGTCGTTTTGAACGTTTCCGATTTCGGTCACACCTTCTCTGCAATTTGACCTCCCACTTGATTAAATAGTGAAATCCAGAAGGTTACATTGGAGGGACTGAGATCAAAAAGACCATCGAAGCCCAACTCCTAAAAAATAATGCAAAAATATTCAATTATAGTGATGACTTTTTTCGTATTTTCATTATTCATTAATTAATTTCATATTATTAAAAATGAAAAGATTTATTTTTCAAATAGTTATCCTCCTACCAAACTCAAAGCTTTTAATATTGTATTGTTATCATGATATTTATTTTTATACCATATAACCAAACATTTATGGATTAAGTTTAAGTTGCTTAAGGTTTATCAAAATCATAAAAATTCAATAAACCTAAAATATGCTTACTTTACATCACTTCGAGTCCTGGTAATTACCTCATCAAATACTACCTGCTGCAAAACATGCAAGTATTGTTGAGAGATAACTTTAGGTGTGAAGTGCGATTGCAAATACTGACGACCTGCTTTGCCCATTTGCTCTCTTAGTTGGGGATCTCGATTTAGAAAACGAATAAATTGCGCTAGACCTTGACTATCTCCATTGTCAAATGCCCCACCACAGTTGGCTTCAGTTATCAGTTGTCTGAGATATGAAGTTTGGGAGCAAATGACTGCTATTGGTCGCCCAGAGGCTAAAGCTGAATATAGTTTGCTAGGAACAACTAAACCCTCTGTAGTTGCATCTACACTTACTAGTGATAGATCGCAAGCTGTTAAGGAATAGGGTAGTACTTGCTTATCTTGATAAGGTAGAAATGTAAAATTGTTCAGCCCTAAGCAATCCACTTCCATAATTAATTGATCACGTTTGGCACCACCACCAATACAGACAAACTGAATTGGCTCATCTTGCAATTGCTTTGCAGCTTCCAACATGGTGTCAATATCATGGCAGCGACCCATATTGCCAGAATAGAGGACGGTAAATTTGTTAACTAGGTTATACTTCCAAGCAAACCAGTTTTCTTTCTTAGCAATCGGCACGATCGCTTCTGGGTTAGCCCAACTGTGAATTACAGAAATTTTATCAGCTACTTGGGGACAATGTGCCACTACCTGTTGTTTCATTGCTGGGCTAAGTACTATAATTCCCTTGGCGTTTAACCAAACATGTTTGTTAATCCCACGCCACAAGCGCACTAGCCAATTACGCTTTGGAATTACACCTAGTGCAATCGCAATATCAGGGTATAAGTCATATAGTATGCAGACATAGGGCAATCTAAATAAAATATAAGCCAGATATCCAATCACTGGCAAAAATGGGGGAGCTGTAGTTAATAACAGTATATTGTTACGACGCCAAGCTTTGAGGAGATAGAGCGTAGCACGTAAGGTATATAGGACGCCATTAACAGCTTTACCACGAATTCTTCCCGGCCAGAGTTGGGCAGTGCGCGATCGCTGAATTCGGATTTGGTCAGCCCATTCAACTGCTGGGGCTGTATCAGAACGAAATGCATATCCTGGCTGACTTGTAAAAATTTCAATATCCACTCCTTGCTGCCCTAACTGTTTCACTAATTCTTCAATCAACTGCCCTGTAGCGGCATAATCTGGAGGGAAAAATTGGGTTACTACAGATAATTTAATTGATTGTTGAGATTTTACATAGGGCTTGTTTTTCGCATCTAAAGGAGTATGAATGGATTTCAAAAAATTTTGATTAATCCATTGATTAAGTCTCATAGTCTATGGCCTCGTCTGAAATAGAAAAAACGGTTATGTAAAACCTGTATAAACTAGAAATAATCTAGCAAAAGCATCCAGACTATATTAATTGTAAAAATTTACAAGTCTGGCTTAATATTCACTAAAAAAGCTTGACTCAACAAACTACAATTTTCGGAAAATTAAGTGATTGATATAAAGTACTATCAAGACTAATTTTGTTTAGGCACGTTAGCCACAGCCTGGCAAACCCTAACTAAACTGAAAACCTTGTATTTTGTTTAGTCCACGCTCCAAAGTAGAGTCTAGTCGTCACCCTACAATAGCTTAAAATACCCCTGAATCTTGCACATTTAGGCAGGATATTATAACTCTATTAAGGATAACTAACAGAAACTCTTTCTAGTTTATATACACACTTCTCTAACAGATACGAGAACACAAAAATGATGAAAAAACTTCTAGCCGAGAACAAATTATTTTAGAGAGAAGGTAGTATTTTTATGTGTAAAGCAAGTCTTTGAAAGGTTGAGCTGGTACTTACTTAAAGTTCTAAAAAGAGATTCAATGGGTAGTGACATTCTCTATTATGTGAGTAAGATTGAGTCAACTGAGATATCTGGAGTTATAGTCACTATTCATAATTTGATTTTAGGATCTTTTGTTTTGAGCAGTCCTTAGTATTTATTTGAGTTTCTTTAGTTACATACAACTTTATAACTAAAGCTTTTGAGCTTTATTTATTTTTGATATGCAACACTGTGATTTTCACAATACCATGTTTCCATATCGAATCATTTACTTCATCAAAAATTCATATTTTTAAAGTATATCTAATCTAAAACTTTATAAAATAATCGTTTTATCGGCTATTGGGACTCCTATTTGATTTTTGAACAAGATTTTAGATATCATACACAGGAAACAGTAGCATAAAAGACATCTAAGCTCAAATGTATTAAAATACACTCAATATATGCACAAGTGTTGAATATTAAGAAAAATCCCATAAAAATAGCCCAAAATATGGTAATCTTGGGCGAGAATATGAGCGCGTCCTGCCAGCACAAATCAATCATGAAATCGGAAAAGAGAAGACGCAGCGATTGGAGCTAACCAACGGGATTTTCCGGCAACAAATCGGTCGATGGCATCGGAGACAAAATAAATTTGCGAAGATTTGGGAACAAACGAAAGTCACGGTAAGTTTAGTCGTCAGCTATTTTAACTGGATTTGGGAAAATAGTCGGTTAGGAAAGACAGAGGCTCAGAGAGCGGGATTAACTGATGAGAAATGGACTTGGAACAACTTGTCTATCTACGCTAGACTTCTTTGATGCACCACCTTATCGTAGTTGATCAATATTTACATAAGTTTGGTTTTTTTGTGCCAATCTATTTATAATATTTCTACCTGAATAAATATTATTCATGAACACTAAATAGCAACCTGCATTCAAGAAATAATACTAGGATTTAATCATAAGTTTATTAGATAAATATTATAGGATAGATTCTTATTTGTGCCCAACCTACCTCACTGAAATTTTTAAAACTCTTTCTACTTAATCCTGTCCAGTATATTACCAAATATTAAGCACATGATGGAGAATTCTTCTTCCAAATCCTCCAGTTCCAAGCATAGTAATAATTATGTATCTCCATTTCCTCAAAATCAACCTGTTCCCTGGCCTGAAGAACAAGAAGACAGCTGGAACTTTCAAGATTTTCTGAGTATCTTACGGCGAAGATCATTACTCATGATAAGTGTAGCGATTGCTGTGATGCCACTTATAATGATTTACTTGGTAGTAAACCGGAAGCCTCCAGAATTTGAAGGTAGTTTTCAACTGCTAGTAGAACCTGTAAATGATGACACCAAAGTTGTAGATATCGTCAAAGACTCTAACTCACAGAACTCTAGTTTAGATTATGAAAGCCAAATTCAAGTTCTTAAGAGCCCTGAATTGATCAGAAGTACTCTTAAAGAGTTGGAAGCCTCCTATCCAGAAATAAATTATTATTCTCTTATCCAGTCTTTGAAGATTATTCGGTTAGGGGAAACCAAGATTATAGAAGTTCGTTATCAAAGTAGCAATTCCAAGCAAACTCAAGTTGTACTAGAGCGTCTAGCAGAAAATTTCTTAGACTATAGTCAAGTAAGAAGGCAAACTAAGTTACGTCAAGGGGTTAAATTCATTGAAAAACAATTGCCATCTATACAAAATCGGGTTGATCAGATCCAAAAAGAATTGCAAGTTTTTCGACAAAAGTACAATTTTAGCAACCCTGAAGCCCAAGGAACACAAATTGCTTCACAAGCTGCTGACTTTTATGAAAATAAACAAACAATTGATCTACAGTTAGCCCAATCTCGTGCTAATCTTGCTATCCTGCAAGGAAAAAATGGAGCAACGACAACGCTGAATAGTGCTCCTTTATATCAACAGTTGATTACTCAAATCCGCCAATTTGATGTTCAGATTGCTACAGAATCAACTCGTTTGCAAGAACAAAATCCAACGCTGCAAACATTAAAAAAGAAACGAGCTAGTCTTTTACCTTTGTTACGTCAAGAGTCAGAGCGCTTATTGGGTGTAAAATTTGCTGAAGTAGCGACGCAAATTCAGACGTTAGAAGTACAAAGCCAAGAACTTGCCAAAATAGAACGTAGCCTTGCACAACGGCGCAACCAACTGCCAGTTTTAACTCGACAATACAATGACTTACAGCGCAAATTACAAATTGCTACTGAGAGTTTAAATCGCTTTTTACTAACCCGCGAAAATCTGCAAATTGAAATATCCCAAACAGAGCTTGGTTGGCAATTACTTCAAGCACCAACTACACCCGATGTTCCTATTTCTTCATTTAATAGCCAACGCAGCTTTGTCGTGGCACTATTTGCAAGCATCTTCTCAGGAATTGGGATTGTCTTACTTTTAGAAAAGTTAGATAATACCTACAATACTGTTGATGAGCTAAGAAAAAAGCTCAAACAGCCATTGTTAGGAAATATTCCTTTTGAAAAGCAAGTTCAAAGTAAGAAAAACCGCACTTTTAATCAAAAGATCCCCTTGGCAAATATAGATAATCCTTTTTCTCTGAGAATTCCTGGGTTAGCTGTTTTACCAGATCAAGAGTATGGCGACTGTTCTACTGGCTTTTTAGAAGCCCTACGGATACTTCATACCAATATCAAACTACTGAGTTCTGATCATCCAATTCGCTCCATAGTTATTAGTTCAGCTATGCCTGGTGATGGGAAGTCTACGATTGCTCTCCATCTAGCTCAAATAGCTACAACAATGGGGCAACGAGTCCTGCTTGTAGATGCTGATTTTCGTAAACCTACAATTCACGACCTATCAAATTTAAATAATCTATTCGGATTAAGTAATTTAATTTCTACAAACTTGTCAGTGGGAGAAGTAATACGAGAGCTACCTTCTATGAGCCAATTATCTGTAATTACCGCTGGTCCAATACCACCCGATCCTACAAAGTTGCTCTCATCTCAAAAAATGAAGCAACTAATGGCAGATTTACATAACAATTTTGACCTAGTAATTTATGATGTTCCTCCCTTGGTGGGATTAGCCGATACTAGCCTAATAGTACCCCACACTGACGGGCTTTTGATAGTAGCCAGGATTCATAAAACAAATTCCTCAATGCTAAAAGTCGCTTTAGATAACCTGAAAATTTCTCGGCTAAATATATTAGGCATAGTTTGTAACGGTCAAAAAACGTAAGGGGATGTCTGAAAATTAACATCTGGCTGAGACTATTATGTATTAACCATTACATCTAACCTTGCAAGTGTTGGTGTGGGTTCGCAGATAAGATGAAATTTGAACAACAAATTTATAAGGGTTTGGGCCAGTGCAATTCTCACAGAAAGTGAAATAGACTGTGAAGCAAGGCTTTGAGCTACCTAGCCACCTGAGTTCGATATAACAGAAACGCTTAAAAATGAGTCTTAGCCAATGTTCTATCAATTAGTGATTCTTATTGACAATTAATAGTCAAAATAAGCTAATCCAAAAACTGCTATTTTGGAAAATTTAAGTTGAATAATTTACTTCAATAAGAAGAGTAATTAAACTAACAAAGCAGGTAAATTTTCGGCTTCATTATTATCTAGCTTTAAAGAGGGTTTTTTTCTTGAAAAGTATAAGCAATTAAACCTGCAAGTAGATTAACCATAAAATTCTTAACACTTCTATGGCGAGAATGAACAATTTGAGAAATATTTTTTAATTGGTCATTAACAGTTTCAATTAATGACCTTTTACGTAACATCAGTTTTTCCCATAACTCAACCAACTTATTATTCATGTTTTTCTTAAAGGGAGTAATTAGCTTGATATTCTTTGACCAAAGTTCTGACCATAGTTTTTTAGAAATATACCCTTTGTCTCCAAAAATATTACCCCATAAATTTTGAGTTAATATCGGAACTGGTACTCGGTCATCTGTATTTCCAGGAGTTATTTGAAAAGCTAATAACTCTCCTTGCTCATTAATAATTAAATGAAGCGATTTAACCCAAAATACCAAGCGACAGAACTCTTTCCCCAACCTGATAAGCCTCTAAAGACCTTATTTCTTTTCGCTCTCTTTGGATGACAAATTGGAATAGATGTGCTGTCAATGAAACTGATACCAGTAATCTTTCCTTTGCGAGAATTTAAGTATAAGATTAAAGGTATTATAGCCTGATGCATTAATTCAACAAATCTGTTATAACTTACCAAGCATGGAAATTGTTTTTGATAATGCTTCAGCAGATTATCTTGATAATAACTTTTGAAGTTTCGATAATTAGAATGATGAAAATAAATTATTATTGTCATGACTTCACTTAAAGAGAGTTGACTTTTTCTTTCTCTTTTTTGCTTTTGAGAGGCAATAACTTTAGACTTAAAATCCTCTTCAAAAATTACACAAAAATCATCTATTTCACAAAACAACTTTTCTAATTCCATTATCTATTCCTCTCTCTAAAATAATTATCTGAAATAATTACTTTATTCTCAGAGCTTTGGGACGATATTGATGGTTACTGGTAATATTACTTAGGATTTTGTTAAAAAATTTATTTATTGAAGTTATTAACTAGCAATTTTTTATCAATAGCTTAAAATTATTGACAATCACTCAAGCCCAAAAAAAACCTCTAACTCTTATGAGCAGCTATTTATAGCTTATTTTCTCACATCGAACTCAGGTGATTTGGGGCTGAAGAATATTTTGCCGAAGTACCTACCTTCGATGGCGGGCGTTTTCCAGCTTCAGCTGCGGCATTAGAAAATTCCGAAGTTGTTTTTATCCCTAGAACAGCATTTTTGTTAGTTTTGCAGCAACACCCAACCCTTGCATTGGCGATGCTGGGAACCTTTGCTCGACACTTGCGAAAATTAACGCATTTAGTTGATACGCTATCGTTTAAAGAAGTCCCTGAAAGGTTGGCGCACTACCTATTAAATTTAAGCGATCGCCGAGGCAAAGCTGATGTCTTCGAGTTAGATTTACCCAAAGGACAACTCGCCGCACTTTTAGGTACAATTCCCGAAACTCTGTCGCGTACCTTTTATAAACTCAGTCAAGAAGGAATAATTGAGATCAACGGTACAACAAGTGACATACTCCACACACTCCCCTTCGGGTGAGTGTGGGCTTCTCAACGACTCCTCTATGAGGACATTGATTGAGCTTTGAGGGCGTGTGTCCCACGCGCCTTTATGTTTATAGAAGCATTCAGATCCCTGCACAAACTGATCTTACAGCTAGGACATCTGTGCATTCTTTCTGACAGTGGTTTTATTACCTTAGTGCCGCAACTAGAGCATTCTTGACTAGTGCCGTTAGGATTTATAGCAATCACTTTCAGTCCAGCGTTCTCGGCTTTGACTGTCAGTATCGAAATAAATTGTCCCCAACCAGCGTCGTTTACACTTTTAGCAAGTCGTGACTTAGCCAGTCCTTTAATATTTAGTTTTTCTACTGCAATAACATCATACTTTTTGAGTAGTTTATTAGCAGTTTTGAAATGAAAATCTTTTCGAGTATCAGCTACTTTTTTGTGCTGTTTGCCCAACTTCTGAATAGCTTTTTTACGACGATTAGAACCCTTTCTGCGTCTTGATACTCTGCGCTGTGCCGACTTTAATTTACGTTCAGCTTTACGCAAAAACTTTGGTGCTGCTATCCTATCGTCATCTGAGGTAACAATAAAATCTATTAGTCCGACATCAATTCCAATAATATTGTTAGCGTTAAAATCAGGTTTAATTGTCGGTACAGTTTTATCTTCTAAGCTCAGAGTTACATAATAGCCATCAGCTTTTTTGGTAACAGAAACAGTCTTAATATCAAAACTCTTTGGCACTTGACGGTGAATAATTACCTTGACTGTACCAATCTTTGACAATGTTATTTTATCGTTTTGAAAATGCTCCTTTTTGAATTGTGGGTAGGTAAAAGTCTTGTATTGCCCTTTACCCTTGAATCTAGGCTTACCGCTATGTTTGCCAGTAGCGTAGCCTTTTAGCCAACGGTCAAAAGCTATCTCAACTTTTTTAGGGACTTCCTGTAAAACTTGAGAATGAATGCTTTTGTACCAAGGACGGTCTTTTTTTAGCTGGGTTAGCGTTGCTTGCTGACTAAACCTATTAGGTTGACCTTTTAGCTCTGGGAGATGACAAACAATTAGAGAACATCTATCTATAGAGCAACGGTTTTGCTCATACCAGTCAAACCTTTGAGCAAGCTGATAATTATATTGGTAACGCAGCATATCTAATGTGCTATCAATTTTTTCAGCTTGTTCTTTTGTTGGCTTTAATCTGTACTGGTATGATGTTTTCACTTGTTCGACTAAATAAGTGTTAATTTTTTAGTATACACTGATTTAGACATAACATGAAAAATGATTTTGTTTCCAAAGGAAGGTCTGTTAGTGATCTGAAGGTACATTTAGTGTTGGTTACTAAATATCGGCGTAAAGCCTTCACTTCAGTTATGCTGGATAGGCTAAATGCTGTAATGCAAGAATTACTAGAAAAGTGGGATTGTAAGCTGGTAGAGTTTAATGGTGAAGAGGATCACGTACATCTACTCTTTCAGTACCACCCAGATGTTGAATTGAGCAAATTAGTAAATAATTTGAAGTCTGTATCATCTAGAAAACTCCGGCAAGAGTTTGCAGAACATCTAGAAAGTTTTTACTGGAAAGACGTATTTTGGAGTGGTTCTTATCAAGAAAGGCAGAGGGCAGAAGGCAGGAGGCAGAAGGAATACTGTTTTCTGCACTCTGCCACGACCGGAGGGAGTAAGGGTTTAAGACCCCCACTGAAACGAAGTTCAGTGGCCCCAATTAAGGAGGGGTCTGAATCCCCTTCTTAATTGTCCCTTCTGCCCTCTGCCTCCTGCCTTCTGCCTTCTTCAATTTGTTGCTAGTTGTGGTGGTGTTACAGTCTCTACACTCAGAAAATACATTGAAGCACAAGAATCACCCACAGAATCAACGTAAGAATTTGCTCGTTTCCTCCATGTCCAAATCCATTGATTTCGCTTACGCTCAATATTGGTCAGAGGACAGTCGTCAACTCACGCGCACTCATCCCACGCTCCTAAGAGTGAGACGTGGGACTTCTGCTGAAATTAGTTAAATTGTGCGATCGCGAACGTTTATGCAATTTAGAAAAAAAAAGATAAAGGTTGCCCGGATTTTTCTAGTTTTAATTTAACGGTTTGACTCATTTGAGCGGCGCGTTCACGAAGTGTGCCGAAGGTATCGCTCAGAGTGCGAAGGGCGTAATCCGAAAACCAATGAGCCAATGAGAATTCCAGCAACCATTGTGCCTGCATTCTCTGCTGGAAAACAGTCTGATACTACACCCGGATTTCTCACAAACTCAGAAAAAACCGGAGCTTAAAACTGATAAAATGTATACATAGTAAGTATTTCAGCAGTTTGAACCGATGAA
>NZ_JBALEQ010000012.1:0-3429 GCF_036917775.1 Nostoc sp. | reverse complement strand
AATGTAATTCAGTATATTGCTCATGCTCCTGTACCAAAATCACTCTTTAATGTTCTTTTATCACAGAATGATACTATTTTGGAGATGTCTATTGGATTGGGCTTTTGGGTTTAGTGCCAATTAGCATTGGATTAAATCGTCTGCTCAATCCAGAAATTAATTCTTTGTCTGATGTAGAATCAGAAATACAATTGTCTGATTCTTCTACTTTCGCTAGTTTTTTATCTCCTCAAGCTTATAGTGTGGCAGCTATTACTATCGCTAACGGCAGTGATAACGTAGGCATTTATATGCCCTTGTTTGCTAATAGTACTTTTTCTGAGTTGCTAGTAATTATTTCAGTCTTCTTATTGCTGGTAGGTGTCTGGTGTTACGTAACTTATAAATTAACCTGTCAGAAGGAAATTACAAATCTGTTAACTCGTTACGGCAATAATTTTGTTCCTTTTGTCTTGATAGGTTTAGGTGTGTTTATTATCTTAGACAGTGCTTCATTGACTCCAATTGCTTTGACAGCTACTTGTCTATGTTTAATGGGACTAATGAAAATAATCCAAATTTCTAAATTCAAAGTACAAAGTTTGTAATTTTACAAATACATGAAATTTTCCCCTTTCTTTTACAGTCTTAATGCTTTTAATCAATAATCCTAATTACTTTGAAGTTGGTCAAAGAGTAATTTGGTTTTACAAAGCTCGTCCTGACGCTACTGATGTCCAAAAAATTCTTGCTGAGATAGTCAAACTAAGCTTTAAAAAAGTACAAATTAAAGTCCGCAAAAACAATAGTGAAATTGTCAATCAATGGGTAAATTCTAATAGACTTAAAAGTTTTACTAAGATTTAAGACTCAGCATTCCACTAAATCAAAATTTATGCAAAAATATTCAAAGAGCTTATTTATGTTGGCAATAATTTTGCTTTTTAATTCTTTTACTCAAGTGTTAAGTAGCTAATAAATTCCTTAGCTGATTACTACAAATCTTAAACCAGGGAGAAAACTATGCAGTTCATCAAAATTATTCTTGTCGCTCTCGTGTTGCTCGTGAATCTGACAATTGCTCAACCTTCTTGGGCAGGTAAAGATTTTACCAAAGGAACTGATTATATTGAGGTAACTCAGGAACTCAATCAACTTTTAAATGTGAAAGATAATCCTGAACAAGCTGGCTATACACCTGAGCAATTTCAAGCCCGACTATCACAATTGCAGTCTCAGAAGTATGTGATAGAAACGGCCAGAAAACGAGCGCAGTGCTTTAATCAAACAGGTAAAACTTTGGGTATCTACGCCAATAAACCGAAAAAATATCCAACTCAACTCTACTTCTTAGCAGCAGGGCAAATTACAGATGATGATTGGGATTGTGATGGTATCTATCTACCCGCAGGTACTCAAGTAGTTTTAACTCCGAATACTGAAGTACAAGAGTTAACCCAACCCATTGCAGTCAAGTTTGTCGATGGTACACAGTCCATTGCTAGAACGAATCCAACTACTGGTGCAATTGAATTGAATGTTGCACCAGCCAAAGTCTTCAAAGCTGCTGAAGGCAACTGGTTGCTACCTACGTTATCTCAGGCAGATATTGACGCACAAGTTCCTAGTCCACAAATAATTGACTAATGTTTGCTAGGCATTCAATTTTGATGGGATAAGCGTGTCAATTCTAATTACACTAAATAGTACTTTACCCCTCTTAACCAAGAGGGATTTTTAATTAAGGGGAGATTGAAGAGCAATTTTAATATAGTTAGCGTTCACTTACCGCTTGATGTTTAGTAACAGAAAATATTAGTGTGTTACTAACACTCAACGATTTTCAATTAATTGACTTTAAACAAAGCTAATTTCCTGATGATGCTGGTGGGTCGTTACTATTTAAGAGTTGTTTTTTACTACACTTCAGTTGTTTCCAAAGTAATTTAATTTGTTTGTAAGCCTCATTAGCCGAGAGCTTACCATTGGTTTCTAAACTAGTGATAATGCCTACTTTTTCAGCAAATTCTTGTAAATTTGTATTAAAGACTAACTTTTCTGGCTTCACTTGACCATAGTAACGACTGTGAGGGAAGATAAATTTGTCTTTGTCTTGTTGATTAGACTGTTGCATAATTCTACTTTCCATGATTAATTTTCTTCGTGTGATAGTCAATTTAGTTAACTTCAAGCTCTTTAAATAGTAATTTTTGCTTGGATATTTATCTAAGATTGTAGACCATAAGCTTTTCTCTAATATGGCTGGCTTATGCTCTACATTCCTAATATTGTAAGTTGTAAAATTTTTGAAAATTTACCCCTTTACTTTAAAGATTTCTGAGCTTGAATTTGATCAAAAATAGCACCTTCATTAAAAAATTGCTGTTGAATCTTATTCCATCCTCCTAAATCTTCTGCTTTGAACAGAGTTTTAACTTTAGGAAAATTGCTACCCAATTCTTTTGCAATCGTATTATTCACAGGACGAAATCCTATTTTGGCAAATTCTCGTTGTACCTCTGGGGTATAGAGATATTGAACAAATGCTTCTGCAACTTTCCTAGTTCCGTGTTGATCAACGTTCTTATCTACCACAGCAATTGGATTATCAATAGATATATTCACATCAGGGACAATATATGAAAACTTTTCGCCTTTTTGTTTTGATAAAATCATTTCATTTTCATAGTTGAGTAAAGCATCCCCTTGACCTTGTTTAAAGAACAATTCGCTGGCATTACGAGCAGTCTTGGGCAGCACAAGTACATTTTTATAAACTTTGGAAGTAAAATCTAATGCTTGCTTCTCATCCTGGCCAGTTTTTGTTACGTAACCCCATAAACTCAGGAAGTTCCATCGCGCACCACCAGATGTTTTCGGGTTAGCTGTCAGTACGCTCACTCCTGGTCTTGTCAAATCTATCCATGTTTTAATATTTTTGGGATTCCCCTCATGAGTAGCGATCGCACCTACGGATTGGGTCACAATTGCATTATTTGGTGCTTCTTTTTCCCAACCCGGTTGAATAAAACCTGTCTGAACCAGTTTGTCAACATCAAGGGCTAGTGACAGGTGTATCACATCAGCCTCTAAACCATCAATCACATTTAGGGTTTGAGAACCAGACCCATCATAACTTTCAGTAAACTTCAGATTTTGGTTATGCTCTTTTTTCCATTTTTCTACAAATTGTGGAATAATTTGCTCGTATGCAGCCTTTGTCACTGAGTAAGAAACAAACGTTAGGTTTACATCACGACCGGAATTGGCAATAGTATTACCAGTTTTATCAACATTAGCCGAAGAACAAGCACTCATTACTATACTTAAGCTTACTCCCGCCAAAAATAGGGATATACAGCACTTCCGGCTGTTATGAGGTACAGTAGCAGCAATTAGCAAACCAGTTTCTTAAATGTTGAGGATTTATTAAGTCGAGTGCAACTGATA
>NZ_JBALEQ010000011.1:0-2475 GCF_036917775.1 Nostoc sp. | reverse complement strand
TGAGTTCAAGCTCCAATTGCCTTTAATTTTGAATTAATAATTTTGAATTTTGAATTGCTGCTTGACAGTGCTTATCTACTCTTGTGCAGAAGGTGGAGATCAAGATTCACTTGCATTGATACTGTCAAGCGACCAATTATTTTCTGAAAATGGGGACGCATAATCTGCGACTCGCTCCCATCCCCACTTATAAGCAGTATCGAATGGCACTAAGAAAAGCTGAAACTTCCTTGCTGGCAGGGTGTGGGAGGTGTGGGAGGACGGGGAAGAAGTCTTACCCCCCACACTCCCCACACTCCCCCCTCTCCCCCCTCTCCCCACACTTCCCACACTCAAAAGCCAGTTAAATCATGGGTTTGCGCTTATCTTAGTGCCATTCTAAGCAGTATCAACTAGAATTTCTTTCCCATTTCGGAACTTAATAAATTCCTGCCCGTGGTCGTCAAATATATCTGCAACCAGTTGATTACGTTCGTCGTAACCCCACATATCCACTGCTGCCCTCCACCAGCGCTTTCCGGGGGAAAGCAACTGTTCAAGTTCCAAATACTCCGGTTTCCAGTACTTGGTACGCCATTGATTTACGAGTGCCTCGATTAGTATCGCAGTTGGGTAGATCGGCTTCAGGTTTTCTTCGAGCCAGAGTATGTAAACGATCGCGCTCCTGAAAGCATCTTCTAAACCATAGCTTGCTGCTTCTAGAGTGTCTTGGAGTTGCTCGTCATTAAAATTTACGCCGAGCGACCGTAGGGCTGGAGCGTATAAATCAAACAATTCTTGTTCTACTGAATCGGCAGACCAGAACCACATAAGAAAAAGAAAACTCCTGCTGGGTGGCTAAATAAAATTTAGCATTTAGCGTGGGAAGTGTTGATATGGGGACTTTTAGCGATCGCAAATCAAACTCAGGGCAGGTAGAACAGGGTTATTCTGCTTTGTTGTTAGTTGAAAACTCGGTTTCGGGTCTAGAAGTCAAAGCCGTTGATGAAGGCGAAGGTTCCATCACACCCGTGCCAAATGCTGAAAAATGGTCACATGAGGCGAAGGCACTTGTTCCGCCGTGTCTGTCACTCAAAATGAATGATGAATATCTACTTTAGCAATACGATTTCAAACTGTTAGCCTTCGCGCCTCCAAAACTTTACTTTCAAACCATCCCTCGGACGAGAAAATGGTAGTACTAAGCGTTCTAGATTTTGTCCAGGAAGTATTTCCCATTCATAGTCACGAATCAAGAGTACGGCAAACAGTTTCATTTCTAGCCGAGCAAACTCTTTACCTAAACATTCTCGAATACCACCACCAAAAGGAATATAGCTTCCAACCCTTTGTTTGTCTTGAGTGGATTCAGATGCAAAACGTTGTGGGTCAAATTGTTGAGATTGAGCGTAAACATTCTCGTCTTGATGAGTTTCCTGAATTTGGTAAAATACGTCCCAGCCTTGGGGGATACGGTATCCAGCAAACTCACTTTCCTTAAGTACTTTACGCGAACCGCTACGAACGACTGGAGGCAGTATTCGTAGGACTTCCTTTAGCACAAGCTCTAGATAGGTCATTTGCTTAAGACATTCTGGTGTCAGCAGTTGTGCGTGTCCAATTTTCGCTTGTTCTAAACGTGCTGTTTGCCACACCTGTGGATGTTGAGCTAACAATAAACATAAGGAAGTTAGTGCTGAAGTTAAAGTTTCGTGTCCAGCAACAAGCATTGCTAACACATTATCTTTCACATCCTCAATACTCAGACGATTCCCTTCTTCATCTTGTGCCTGTAATAAAATTCCTAGAACATCTTGATGGGGAATAGACTGTTTTTGACGTTGAACAATTAACTGATCAAATTGAACAAGAAGCTGCTCTCGCGCACGAACTGCACGAGTAAACTTGCTTAAAGGAAATCGAATCGGAATAGATAATAGTCCATTACTCCAAGCCTCGTAAACTTTCTCTAAGTTCTCATTTGCGGCATTATCAACACCTATAAACAACTTACAGGCAATATCAAGTGTGTATTTTTTCAGTTCAGGATACCAAGCTAAAGTTTTCATCTCTTCCCATTTATGCAGATAACGATGGGTCAACTGTTCCATCGTTTTGGCATAATCAGCTAACGCTCTTGGCTCAAAGGACTTGAATAACTGTTTACGAAGTTTTTGGTGAGCAGTACCTGTCTTGACTCCAATTGAGTTGGCTCCTAGTAGCACCTCGAAGCTTGTAGTATTAGTCATCTCAAATCGCTGACTTTCATTAGTGAATAGAAAACGTGTGGCATCTTCCCCAATTAAGACAATCGTTGGGCGACCAAATAGATGGGTTTTGAAGACTGATCCATATTGCTTTTGTCGCTGCCCAATAAAACGTGCTGGCTCTTGCAAATAACTAACTTGAGTTTGGACTAATTTGCATTTAGCAGCAATGAATAGAAGACAAGAGAAAGTTACCCAACTTCTTTTAGGGGCTGAGTTAAGTGGAATC
>NZ_JBALEQ010000010.1:0-26621 GCF_036917775.1 Nostoc sp. | reverse complement strand
GGGGAGCCACAAAAATGCTCCCTATTTTTTGTCTCCACCATCTTCTCAAAGTTTTGTCCCATCTAGCTTAGAGTTGCCTTGTCACCCTCTCAGGAAAAAGTCAGTAGTATATATCATTTCAAACATTTTTTATCATCAGTTCTTTTTGGAGCATTATAAATAATGATTAGCAATTTTTTATAGATTGATTTTGACTTACTATGAATTCGATCAACCAAGAAATTTCTCATACAGCGCTTCCGGCTATTATGCAATACAGTTTTTCTCCTTGCCCTCTCCTATCAAAGCTTTCAGATTTGAGGATGTACCTCATAGCTGCCGGAAGTGCTGTAAACTGGGGCTAATGCGAAAAGCCCTAAGTGAAACTGGTGCAATGGGCATAAGATTACGTGGTTCAGATTGGTTTTCTCATGTCCATTCAATTGAACCCCAAGCTTTTAATTTGTGTTTTCCTGACATCCCTCTTACCCCTCTTTCAAGAAACAAGGCAGGAGGCAGAAGGGAAGAGCTTTTGACTTGTTTCTTCCATCCATAACGGAAGCGAGCGCGTCTGTAAACAGCTTCTGTCAATTTCCGGATTAAGCAAGTAGTAGATAAACCCTTTTATTCAGAAGAATAAAAGGGTTTAAGTCGAAAACTGCTGTAATTACGAGTTACGAATTATTCACTCACTCTTCCATAAATTTCAGTCATAGTTCCAAGGCGATCGCTAATCTCTGGCGTTAAAGCTGTAGACTGATATCGCCAACCCCAACTACCTTCAGTTTTACCAGGAAAATTCATCCTAGCTCCGGTGTCTAATCCCAAAACATCCTGTAGAGGAATAATCGCCTGATTGGCTACAGAACTCAGTGCCAATCGAATTAAATCCCAGTGGATTCCAGACTCACTCTGACAACCCAAATAACTTAAGAGTTGTTCTCTTCCTGAGGGTAACAATTGATTAAACCAGCCAACTGTCGTGTCATTATCATGAGTACCCGTATATACAACACAATTAGACTGATAATTGAACGGTAAAAAACGCTTTTCAGCTGAATCATCGCCAAAAGCAAACTGTAAAATTCTCATGCCAGGAAATTCAAATCTGTCTCGCAGAGCATATACTTCTGGTGTAATTTCTCCCAAATCTTCGGCGATGATTGGCAAATTACCTAATTTTTGTTTGAGGACTTCAAAGAAAGCTTCTCCAGGTGCTTCCAGCCAGCTACCATTCATCGCAGTTGTTTCGCCCTGTTTTACTGCCCAATAAGCTTGAAATCCCCGAAAATGATCGATGCGAATCAAGTCTACACAATTAAGCATTGATTGGAAGCGTTGCACCCACCATTTGAAGTTTTCCTGCTGTAATCGCACCCAATTATAGACAGGGTTACCCCACAACTGTCCAGTAGTGCTGAAATAATCCGGTGGTGTTCCTGCCATTAATGCTGCTTCACCCGTGCGTTCATCAAGACAAAAGTTTCCCGGATTAGCCCAAACGTCAGCACTTTCGTGAGCCACATAAATTGCTATATCTCCTAATATTTGAATGCCGCGCTCATTAGCATAGCGTTTTAGTTGTAACCACTGGGAGAAAAACTCAAACTGGAGATATTTATGGTAAAAAACTTCATCTGCTAATCGTTGCTCCCATTGCGCGATCGCTTCTGGTTTGCGTTGAGCGATCGCCATCTCCCAAGTATTCCAACTAGCGCCGTTATGGGCATCCTTAAGCGCCATAAACAAGGCATAATCATCTAACCAGTAACCTTGATTCTGACAAAACTGGTTAAATTCCTGTTGCTGTTCTGATGTTGCACTAGTTTTGAAGTTTTTGAAAGCTTTTTGCAGTATGGGGATCTTGGTTTGGATAACCTGGGAAAAATCTACTCTTTCAGTGGAAAACTTTGGTAAATTAGTGAAATCTTCAGTTAGTAAACCCTTGTTATACAGCAGTTCTGGGCTAATTAACAGGGGATTACCGGCGATCGCTGAATAAGAAGCATAGGGAGAATTAGTATCGCCCGTAGGCCCCAATGGCAATATCTGCCAAAGCTGCTGTTTACTTTCTACTAAAAAGTCAACAAAGCGATAAGCTTCCGATCCGAAGTCACCAATACCAAATTGACTAGGAAAAGAAGTCGGGTGTAGCAAAATGCCGCTAGATCTGGGAAAAGGCATAATAAACCCCTATTTTAGAGGATAGATTCGAGCTAATTAATATGGCTTCATAGAGGCTATTAGATAGCTTTCACATAGAAGTTGAAGCTGAATTACTTTCTGAGTCACAATCTAAGATTATGAGGCATCCAACACATATGCAAAGGTCAAATTTTCGTAGCAAGGTTGTATTTTTTGGATCTAATTTTAGAAATTATATTAATCAGTAAAATCTTATTTAATCATCAATTTAAATGCTAAATCAGTTAAATTGACAAAAGTATTATCAACCATATTTCAGGGCGACAAAGCCTGTTGAGTAAGTTTTATAGACTTTTTTGTCCCTTTTTGATTACTCCTGAGTAAATAATCGCTTGAAACCACTGCACCAAAACAATGTAACCTAGCTACGAAATTTTAACCCTTGTAGTCATTTTTTTTAAGTTTTAAAATAATGATAATCGTCAAACTAATAGAAGCTCATCTAACGACGGCGAAATAAGACAAATTCAGAAGATTTAGCGTCAAATTTACAGCACCCTAAATCCAGAAATTTGGTAGTTGCGGTCAATTAAACCGTGTAATACCAAACAAGTTTGATCTTTCCCATACCATTAATTTCAAGGATAGCTAATCATGGTTACAACAAACGCTCCTATTTCAGATACCTCTACTAACTTCCCTGAAGTTAGAAAGCTTTGGTCAGGTGTAGATATTACCAATTTTGGCCCTTATTATGAAGCTTTACAAACACGACTGATCGATCGTATTTGGAATGATGAATCACTCAAGCAGGAGATATTAACTAACCCAAGAACTGTTTTTGAAAGAGAAACCGGAATTACATTTCCTGCGGATACAGAAGTCAAAGTATTAGAAGAACCAGAAAACACTTTCTACTTTGTACTTCCTGCGACTCCACCAGTGGAAGAACATTGGTATCGATATGAACAGTTTTCTAGCTGGTGGCCAATTATCGATACTTTCTACTATTTTTATAACCGACTTGGTGGTACTACCAAAGCTAGAGCTTACAGAGAGTGTTTACAAGCGTTATGGATAGTTCGTTCTTGGACTAATGAAACTTTCCGTCAGCAACTCCTGAGCGATCCCAGATCAATATTTGAAGGAGAAATCGGAATACCCTTCCCTGCTGAACTGAAGATTCAGTCATTAGAAGAAACCTCAAATCTCATCTACTTTATTCTTCCTAAGAATCCCCAATTTGAGAAATTTGATAGCAGTGCGACTGTTGGTGAGTGGTGGAAAGCATCACATGGTTGGTGGTGGTGGTGTACTTCCTTGCGCTTCCGTCAACCTGCTATGAATACAGTTACAGGAGTAGTTGGGTAACTAGAGAATAAGTACGGCGTGTTTGCTAACACGCCCGAAATTACTCCTTATCTAAGTCTAAAAACTGCAATAATTCACTGATATTAAGGCGATTGTTATTAATGATAAATCTGAGTAAGAATAGAATTAATTACACTAGTACTGCTCTTAAAAAAAATATTTAGGCGATACTTTTTGAGTAATTTAATTTGTTTATTTACTAAGAAAAGATAACTGCAATCTACTCTATATTAGTGTATATTATCTAGTAGTTTTAAGAAGAGAACAAACTCCTAAATTGTTTTGATTTGCTTCAGCTATTTCTAGTAATAATCTATCATCAACATTTGAATAACTTGTATGTTTGATAAAAAATTTCAGCGTCGCCACTTTATTCAGAGTGCTGCCCTATTTTCTGCGAGTTTAGCAGCCTCAGTTGCCTCTCCCATTCGGACTCGTGCTAGTGATGATTATATAGATGCACTAGTAATTGGTAGCGGTTTTGGTGGGGCTATTGCTGCTTTACGTTTGGGACAAGCTGGTGTCAACACATTGATTTTAGAACGAGGCAAACGCTGGCCTATTACAGCTAGCCAAAATAGTTTTGCTACTTTCAATAATCCTGATGGTAGAGCCTCTTGGCTAAATTCAACATCTGTGTTTGGTGATACTGTAGATATATATACAGGAGTCTTTGAAACACTACAAGAAAAAGGAATTATTGTTGTCAATGGTGCTGGTGTTGGAGGTGGTTCACTAGTTTATAACGCTATTACTTATAAACCTAAGCGCGAAATATTTTACAAGGTATTTGACCGTGCTACTGTTGACTATGATGAACTAGATTCGGTTTATTATCCTCGAGTTCAACAAATGCTAAAATCATCACCAATTCCACAGGATGTTTTAGCTACTACTTACTATGGCAAAACTCGATTTTTCCTAGAGAATGCAGACAAGGCAGGCTTACCAAGTTTTCTCCTGAATCTAGCTGTAAATTGGGATACAGTTCGTCAAGAAATTAATGGCTCAAAAGTACCTTCTGTTATAGATGGTCAATGTTGGTGGGGAGTTAATAGCGGAGCAAAAAATAGTTTAGATCAAAATTATCTTCCCCAGGCAGAAAATACTGGTCACGTAGATATTTTACCTCTACACGTAGTTACAGATATTGCCGAGATCCGTGGTGAGAAAAAATATCGTGTTTTCTGCAATGAAATCAATGAATCAGGGCAAATTATTCGGAAAAAAACCTTTACTTGCCGTTATTTATTCCTAGCAGCTGGCTCTGTTGGTACTTCTAAACTTTTAGTGAAGGCCAGAGAAAAAGGGACATTACCTTACTTAAACAACTCTGTTGGGAAAGATTGGGGAACTAATGGAGACAACATTACCATTAGATCGGACTTAGGTGCTGTCACAGGTAATGCAGGAACTGCGGGTGCTGTTATTGAACAGCTTGACGGGCCGACTCCGATAGTTGTAGAGAGTTTGGAACTGGGGAACAATGCTGACGGAATACAATCTTGTCTGGGTCTGGGTATTCCTCGTCCAGCTGGTAAGTTTAACTACGATCCATCTACAGATATCGTCAACTTAAATTGGCCAACATCTGTAGACGATCGCATCGTCAAAAAGACAGAGAAACTTTTCAGTACCCTTGACAATAGTATCAATAATTTTGGTAGACGACCTCGGCATAAAATTAAAGAAGGTATGATCCCTACATCCCCAATAGCAACCTCTCAAAATAATGATGCTGCTATTACTGGTCATCCTTTAGGAGGAGTTCCCATAGGAAAAGCTTGTGACCCATTTGGGCGAGTATATGGATACAACAGACTTTATGTTGTGGATGGCTCACTTATTCCAGGTTCTGCTGCTTGTACTAATCCTTCTTTTACCATTGCAGCTTTAGCAGAACGTTGTTTAGACAAAATCATTGCACAAGATATTAAGTAGGTCGGTGTCAACATTTCTAGTTGGAATAAATCAAAACGCAAGATGTTAACAGGCAAAAAGATTGTAGCCTAATTTATCTTTATCTTTCTTTGCATAGTTTGGTTTTATCCTTCTTCTGTCACTCTCCGGTAGGGTAATAGCTAGAAGCCTCATCAGGCAATCAATACAAGCTATCCTATTAGAAAAAAATCGTGTGAAACCTTGGTAGATATAAGCTCCAGAATTCAGAAATGGCGAATGTTTTCGGAGAGTGACAGAACAGGGATATTCTACCAACTTACTTAATAGCCGAATGGCACTAAGAAAAGCTCTAAGCTATGCGGGATAAGCGCTACAGATTTTAAAGCTATTGAACAGTGAAGGTATTGGTATGGAACAGGTGATTATCGTTGATGCAATGCTGCGTAGCTTGCCACCGCTAAGGTTGAGAGTGCGTTTTACTCTCGGTTAACTGCCCACTTGATTGCGTGTGATCGCCACCCGCTATGACAAGCTCAAATTCAACTTTCTCGGTGCAATTTACCTCGCTGCTACTGTGATTTGGCTCAACTGATGACACGCTCTAGAACCGAAAGAATACAAACTTTATTCAAAACTTTAACCATTGCAATTGTGTTTTGTAATTTATAGACTAAAGGAAATACAGGTTTGCAATCAACAAAAATAGGTAAATAACTATGGTTGTCCTGATTTTTACTTAGACGATAAATATATGCTTAACTGACTACAGTTTTTCTGCTATTAATTCCAGTTATTAGTGAGAAAACATTAAAACCACTGAAGTCAAAAGTAAGATATCCATCGACAGACTTAAAGGAGAAATGTATGAATTTACAAAATAAAGTTGCTATTATCACTGGGGCTAGTGGTGGTATTGGCGAAGCAGTTGCCAAAGAGTTAGATGCAGCAGGCATGAATTTAGTACTCACAGCGCGATCGCAAGAGAAACTTGAACGCCTTGCGTCAAATCTACAACATGCCAAAGTCATTCCTGGTGAGATCACAAACCCTGAATTGCCGCAAAAATTAGTAGACTTTGCCATCCAAACCTTTGGTCAGCTTGACGTAGTTTTCAATAATGCAGGCGTGATGACTGTGGGACCAATTGAAGGTGTTGATATCGAAGCAATCTGTCAGATGGTTCGAGTCAATGTAGAAGCTGCTTATAGGATAGGCTACACAGCGTTACGGCACTTCAAGGAATCCGGTAGTGGATTTTTACTTAATACTTCAAGTATTGCTGGACTAAAAACAGTTCCCCAACTAGCTGCTTATTGCGGTACTAAATTTGCCATTGAAGCCTTTACGGATTCGCTGCGCGTGGAACTCGCAGGAACCGATATTCGTGTATCAAGCATTGCCCCAGGTACTGTGGACACTGGCTTATACGACAAATGGGGTGAGGAGCAAAAAAATTTCGTCTATTCGGGAGGTGCACTACAATCTGCAGACATCGCTCGTTGTGTTCGTTTCATTTTAGAGCAGCCAGGAAACGTCCTCATACCAAGACTTTTAGTAGTTCCCGCTGCTGAACCAGTGTAATAACAAACAGGACTTAATTTTTCTTTACTATAGCAATCCTAAATGATTCGTGAGAAAATACTGAGATATATAACGTAATTTAGATAACTGCCTTGGGAGCCTTTAAACGGATGGTATTTTTGACGACTGGAGGAATGAAGACAGAATTTAAAGAGTTTACAATCTTGTTAAGTGGCGATCGCAACCCTAATTAAACAATCGGAACCATAACATTGCCAGGAACTAAAAATGGAACGATAAACTTTGTGACTTAAAGTAAAAGCTTGCCGTTGCGGTAAACAATTCCTTTAAGTCACACTATAACCCTTGAAATGTCGTTAATTTTTGGTCAGGGAGCAACATTGGGGACGCAGCAAGCCTTGGAATAAGTTTCATCTCGAATATACCAATCTGCCACCCATACTAAACGCTCAAAGGACAAAGTGAAGCGAAGTAAAACTAGGGAGAAAATCAATTTTAAATTGCTCCCAGAACTTTTAGAGAAGCAATAGTTGCTTCGGTTAAACCTGTAACGCCAGTAATGTTCATTCCCTCATAAGGTCTTTCGTTTCTTAAAGTTTTTAGGCATTCACCCGTCAAAACATCCCATAATTTAACAGTTTCATCTTCACTGCCACTTACTAAAGTTCGACTATCTGGACTAAAGGCAACTGACCTGATCCAGTGGGTATGACCATGTAAAGTTTTGATACATTGACCAGATTGAACATCCCACAACCTTACCGTTTGATCTACGCTACCGCTAGCAAGGAATTTACCTTCAGGACTAAAAGCAACGGACAATACCCAACTTGTGTGTCCCAACAAAATTTTGAGACATTCACCTGTGCTAACATCCCAGAGCTTGACTGTTTTATCTTTACTGCTACTGGCTAGGATCTTACCAAGAGGACTGAAAGCGACGGACAATACCCAACTTGTGTGTCCCAACAAAATTTTGAGACATTTACTTGTGCTAATATCCCAGAGTCTCACAGTTTGGTCATCACTGCCACTAGCCAGGATATTCCCTTCAGGACTGAAAGCAACAGACCATACTCCATAACTATGTTCCAAAATATTCAAAACTCGACCACTGTTAACATCCCAAAGCCTTACAGTTTTGTCATCACTGCCACTAGCCAAAATTTTACCTCCAGGAGCAAAGGCAACTGACTTTACCCAGCCAGTATGTCCCTGTAAGATGTTACAGCATTGGCAAGTACTGCTATCCCACAGCCTTACAAGCCGATCGTAACTGCCACTAGCCAAGATATTACCTTGAGGACTAAAGGCAACAGTTCGGACTCGATTCGGGTGTCCCCGCAAAGTTTTGTAGCACTTTCCATCCGCGACATCCCAGAGCTTGACGGTTTGGTCTTCACTGCTGCTAATCAGGGTCTGACCACTAGGAGCAAAGGCAACAGACCACACTCCATTATTGTATCCCTGCAAGTTTTTTAAGGTTTGACCAGTGCTAACATCCCAAAACCTCACAGTTTGGTCATCACCACCACTGACCAAGATTTGACCATCGGGACTGAAAACAACAGACCAGACCAAACTGGTGTGTCCCTGCAATGTTTTAACGCATTCTCCTGTGCGAAAATTCCATAGTTTCACAGTTTGGTCATCACTGCCGCTAGCTAGAATATTACCACTAGGAGCAAAGGCGACTGACCTAACACTGTCACTATGTCCTTGATAAGTTCTTAGGCACTTCCCATCTGAGATACTCCAGAGTTTCATAGTTTGGTCATCACTACCGCTAACCAAGGTTTGACCATCCAGATTGAAAGCAACTGATGAAACCGAACTGGTGTGTCCCTGCAAAGTTCTGACGCATTCTCCTGTGCGGAAATTCCATAGCTTCACGGTTTTATCACTACTAGCACTGGCGATAATTTTACCTTTAGGACTAAAAACTACAGATAATACCGAATCACTATGTCCCTGTAAAATTTTGTAGCACTTGCTATCTAAAAGACTCCACAAACGTACTGTCCGATCGTCGCTGCCAGAAGCTAGAATTTCACCTCCAGGACTGAAGGCAACGGATCTTACCCGCTCAGGATGTCCTGTTAAAGTTTTTAGGCATTCACCTGTGTTGACATCCCACAATTTCACATTCTGGTCAGTACCTCCACTGCAAAGAGTGCTACCATTCGGACTAAAGGCGATCGCTCGAACCCAATCAATGTCTCCTAAACAGGTCAAAAGTTTTTCGTCCTCAGCAAAGTCTCGCCACAAGCAAATCTTGCCGTTTGTATCACTCGCCGCCAAAATTTTTCCGTTGGGACTGAATGCTAGCGCAGAAATTCTACTGAAATTTTTAGTAAAAATCGATTTAGATAAATTAGCATTTTGGAAATTGACTTGATGTAAATTTATACCGCGCATATCTACTTCCCAAACGCTGAGGTTAGAAAAATCATAACCTCTTAAATCTGTCTTTAACTGACGAAGTAAGCTGACAATATTTCCGCTTGTATAACCAGGTTCAAGCGGAGATTCTGCTTGCAGCTTTACTAAAATTTTATTTAAATGATTTTCTAGTCTTTTTATGGTTTTAAAAATAGTGAAAAGTTCATTTATAACGGGCTTAATAATTAAGCGTATTTGAGTTTCTCTAGTGTAGTCTTTGGAGTGAGCTTTGCTTAAAGCATAATACTTGAGAAGCACAATATTCTGAGTTACAATTTCTTGATAAGTTTGCTGGATTAATTTGCTAGTTACATACTCCATTACTAGAGAGTGTAATGTGAAGAGTAAAGTACTTTTTTCACTTAGGGATGACTGAAACTTATCAATGAAACTTCGTCTGATCAAAGATTCTAGAGCTTCTAGTAATTTGTGTGGTATTACTAATGAATTTAAATCTTCTTGCAATTTGTAGAGTGGAACTGACTCACGATTAATTGCCAACCAGTACATAACCACACGTTCTAAATTAGATAAACGCTCAAACTGCTGCTCTAAAACAGCACAGATATCCCCAAAAACAACTGTCTTCTGGTTCAAAAATTCAGAAATATCACCATTAAAGACATCTTGAATAGTTGTTGCAACTATCTTCAAAGCCAATGGATTGCCACAATAAAACTCAATCAGTGCTTTTTCTTGGGACTCTGCTCCAGACAGACCTTTGAGGTGAAAAATTTTTTTTCCTTCTTCCTCTTTCAGACCCCTCAGTTGTAATGAACGAACAGCTAGTGCTTGTCCTTCGTGTGAGGCTACATCTTTGGGTTTTTCACGAGAAGTCAGCAACAAGGTGCTTTGATGCATGACTTGTCCCAATCGTTTTACCAGTAAACCATAATCCTCATATCCTTCTCGATAGCACCCAGCATAAGCGCCTGTTTGCAAAATAGTCTCAACATTATCTAATACGATCAGACAGCGTTTTTGTTGCAAATATTCAATTAATTGTGATATTCTACTACCTACACTTTTTGGTAAATCAATTTCTAAAACCTGCTCATTAGAGAAAAATTGAATTAAATCTGCTAGTAGATCAAAAAGTGGGGGGGCATTGTAGAGCGATCGCCAAATAACATACTCAAACCATCCTTGAACTTTGTGTGCTAGCTTGGCGGCCAGAGAGGTTTTACCGATTCCTCCCATTCCCAACAGCGCCACTACTCGACAGCGTTCCTGGATCAGCCATTGCTCCAAGAGAGCAAGTTCATCTGTGCGTCCATAGAAAACAGATACATCCACCATCTCTCCCCAATCAACGCGCTTGGGGGCGTTCAAGCTTTGAAGTTTCGCCAAATCAGGATTTAACTTGGAATAGTCGTGGGGATTTAGCACTAAGTTAAACGCCATGAATAAACAAACAAGCGTTCGTTTGTCAACCCCTTCTTGGTTAGCAAGTATCTTTGCGACTGTATTGGAAGTTAATCCAGCGCGTTCACTTATTTCTTCCAGCGTGTACTTGGAGCCAGATTTTTCTCGAAGTTCCCCTTCAAGTTTCGTCTTCTGAAGCTTTTGCCAGCCTTCACGAGTAAGTATAACGCCACGATTTCGTTTTGGCTTGTGCAGATTCATAAACTATGAATACCTATTTTTTAAAGCAAAAGTTTATGACCAGTCCTTTAAAAGTCGCGATTCCAAGGTTGAGCCACTTGTTGCCCAGATTAATAAAGAAACAAAACGACCTTGGTATACATCTGTGATTATTTGTAGCGAACTGCAAATAGTAACAGTAGATGGTAAATGATGTAATTTCTGTAGTCGAAGTAAATGAATTTCATACTCACAAAAAATCAAGGCTTAAACCTGAAACTACTATTTCTTAATCATATCTTTACTTAAACAGAATTTAATTATAGTATGTTGAGATGTTCAATGTATTCATACCTTATAAGATAATTTATGTAAAGACGAATTCAACTTTATTTCAAATTATTATTTGAAAGTTGGGGATAATTCTCAAATTCAACTACTAGTCTTTTTTATATTGGAATTATATTGGAATTGTTGAGTACTTTTGTAATGGAGAACTATCTTAAATCGCACTTATTTTTGTGTTAAATTAGCTTTTTGATTTATCAATACACAACAGTAAAATAGGACTGACTTACCTAGAATCTTAGAAGATAGCTAGTTAAATATGTCGCACTACCAAACGAAAACTAACACCAAATATCCACGGAATTTTGATGGTAAGTATTTAACACCTTTTCAGTGCAAAATGCTGCAAAAAAGCTTACAAGAAAATATATTTGAGTCTTACCGTCAGCGAATCGAAATTATGTTACTGAAGGTCGGCGCAAAATGCTTGACTGGCATAGCCAGAGGGGATTAAGTTTTTTACAGTTAGGATTACGCGACATTAAACGGTTGTGTTATCAAAGGCTCCCAATTCCCCGATTAGCTGCCTTACCTCGAAAAAGTCCTCCACCTGCCACTGCTTCACTCAAAAAACGAACGCAGATAGAGCAAGAAATTGAATTCTTCCGTATCACTGTGTTCTCAACTAACAACGCCTTACTAGATTTTTACACCTGATCATTGACTACAGATATAGCGGTTCTCGTTTGAGTGAAATACAAGATGTGGGAAGATGATAAAAGTCATAGCAAAGTGCATTTAGGATGAAAGCATACTCCACTGACCTCCGCCCAAAAGTAATTGATGCGTATAAAAATCAAGAAGGTTCTCAACGAAATCTCGCGTCAAGATGAGCGTGTGAGTTTAACTTTTATTCAGAAAGTGTTTGAAACCCACCGCCGTGGGTAAAGCCTCGTGTAGATGCGGTTTCTAAGCGCCCATTTAACATTAAGTTGGCTCAGTTACAATTTTCTTCCGTTAGATCAATAATTTCATCGAAGCAGAAACTTCGGACTAAATTTGTCAATTTTTCTGCCAAAGTAGAATGTGTTGGTGGAATTTGCTCAATTAGTTGAAAAATCCTTTCGGCATCGACTTCAACGGCTGCCTGATTAAGTTCTGTTATCCATTGGGCAGGCATAATGGTAATTGCAGAGCGAAGATCCAAAATGGAAAATTGAATATTCTTTAGGTTGTTGTCTGTTGCATCTTCACTGCTTTCTTCTGTAAAGATATAACGCACCTGCAAATATTCAGCTATCTTTTCAAAAATCACTTGCTCACGAAATGGCTTACGAACCAAGTCGTTGCAACCTGCGGCTAAGATACTTGCCTGTTGTTCTTCAAAAGCACTGGCGGTTAGGGCAATAATTACAGTGCGGTGATTTGTATTTGTATTTCTTTCCCTGGCTCTAATCTCTTTAGTTGCATCGTAGCCGTTCATTACAGGCATCCGCATATCCATCCAAATAAGATGAGGCTGCCAAGTTTGCCACATCGCGATCGCTTCTTGTCCATTATTCGCAGCCTTAATTTCAAAACCAATGCTACCAAGAAGTTGCACAATTAAATCGCGGTTTTCTTTACGGTCATCTACTACCAGAATCCGGTAAGAAGGTTGGCCTGCTGCTAGCTCGATGACACGTCCTTTATTCAACCTTGGTGAAACTTTCAATGCTGCGGCTAAATTTACTTGGATGTCAAAGCTAAAAATAGATCCTTGTCTAGGGGTACTCGTTAAGTAAATATCACCACCCAGCAACCGCACAAATTGACGGCTGATTGTCAGTCCTAGTCCAGTTCCTTCTTTGGTTTGGATACCACTTGTTGTCTGGACAAAAGGCTGAAACAAGTTATTCATTTCTTCTGGTGCTATTCCCCGTCCAGTGTCTTCGACTTCAAAGTGAAGGAATGGGGAATGGGGGATTGGGCATGGGGCATGGGGCATGGGGCATGGGGCAGGGCTGAATAGTTCTTCCTCCCCTGCCTCCCCTGCTCCCTGTTCACTCCCCAACCTGACTCGCAACGTTACTCCCCCTGTTTGAGTAAACTTGACGGCGTTACCCAAAAGGTTAATGAGAACTTGGCGGAGTTTTCCCTCATCTGTCTGGATATAACGGGGAAGATTGGGAGCAATTTCAAATCTGAGGAATAATTGCTTTGTTTGGGCCTTTACCTGAAACATTTCTTGTAATGTTTGTAAAAGCAGATAAAGGTCGAAGTCTTCAGGGGTGAAAATGATTTGTCCAGCCTCAATTTTGGACATTTCCAGGACATCGTTAATCAGGTTGAGCAAGTGTTCGCCACTGCGGTTAATGGTAGCTAAAGATTCACGTTGGTTTGAGTTGAGGCTAGTATCTCGTTCCATTAACTGAGAAAAACCCAGGATGGCATTAAGAGGCGTGCGGAGTTCGTGGCTCATATTAGCGAGGAAAGCGCTTTTAGCTTGGTTGGCAGTTTCGGCTGCTTCTTTGGCAATTCTCAGCGCTTCTTCTGCCTGATGTCTGGCTCGACCGATCGCAATTATTTCACCTACCAGCTTCAATAGATTAATATCTTCTTGACTCCAGGCTTTACACAAGTGGATCATCGCTGTACCAACAAATCCAACTACTTTGCCAGAATGAAGCATGGGTACAGCAACTACAGACTGAAATGACATCCCCTCAAATAGCTTTCTCTCTGCTGTTTCAAGCGGCAGTTCTGCCACGGAAGGGATTTGTATATGGTTGCCACGCAGGATCGGAGTATAGAAATAGGGAAAACTTTCAATAGGCGATCCTTTGGCAACATCAATCAATGGCTCGACACCTTCGCCACACCATTCATGAATCAAGTCGAATCGCCTTTGATCTTCAGATAATTCAAAGATGCAGCTGTGTTCGGCACTAATAAACTGAGCGATCGCTTGGAGTGTAAAATTAATTGCTGTTTCTAAATTTTGGTCAATAAATTGGCGAGAAATGCTACTGAGTAAACTTTCTGCTTGAGTCCGACGTTGCAGGGCAGCTTCTGCTTGTTTGCGATCGCTAATATCACGAGCTACACCTACAATCTGGAAATTACCCTGGGCATCTTGTGTGCGGACTGCATTAGAAGTTAGCCAAACCCAGCCTTTAGTACGATGTTTGGCGCGGTACTCAGTCCCCGAAATTCCCTCACCGGTTGCGAGGATAGTTTGGGAGACTTCTTGACATTTTTGCACATCGTCGGGATGAGTAAAGAATGCCAAAGAAGTACCCTCCATTTCACTGGGGGCAAATCCGGTAGTATTCAAAATATTCGGGGAAATATAGGTGAAAACTCCATCAGGACTGATCGCAAACAGCACATCATTGACCTTTTCAACAATAGTGCGAAACTTTAACTCACTTTCTTGTAGGGCTGCTTCTGCTTGTTTACGTTCTAATTCGGCACCGGCACGGGCCGCAAATATTTTAACAATCAGTTCCCGTCCCGGATCTTGCTTCATTGGTTTGACATCTATCACTGCTAGATGTCCAATGATTTCCCCGGATGAACTGGTGAGAGGAACGCCAAAAAAACTTTCGGCATTCATCCTCACTAAATCTGCATCTTCGGGGAAAGCGGCTTGCACTTCTTGGGGGTAGTGACACATATTGCCTTCCAAGGTATGTTCACACGGAGTACCAGGCAAATGGTATTCCAAATTTTCGTTAATCGCCCCACAAGACCAAAATGCCAAAGTGCGGACTTTAGTTTTCTGTTCATCATCAAACTCAGTAACTAGGGCATATTGAACTTGCAATACTTCAGCCAGGTAACGAACGCAGGAATTGAAGAATTCATTACCTGTTTTTGCTGCTGTCCCCTCAACAATTAAGCGTAAAGCCTGTTCTTGCTGTTTGCGTTCGCTAATATCTGTAAAAACGGAATCTAAACAGGATTCTTCGGCGTTGAGACGGAGTGACAACAGTAACCAAACAACCGAACCATCGAGTCGCTGTAGCGCTACTTCAAAATTACGAACTTCACCGTCTTTTTCTAACTCTGCTAACATCCGTGTGCGATCGCCTGGATTAGCATATAAGTCAGTTGTGAAAAACTTGCCAATCAAGTCAGCAGCAGAGACAAAACCTAAAATCTCGGCACCCCGTTGATTAGCGTCGATAATCAATCCATCTTGTTGGCGAGTGCGGAAAATACCCACTTGGGAATTTTCAAAAATGTTGCGGTATTTCATTTCACTACGCCGCAAAGCTTCTTCTGCTTGCTTGCGTTCTGTAATGTCACGCCCTACACCCAAAATAGCAACTGTGCCACTCTCAGAATTAATTGTTGAAGTATTAAAGTTGAACCATTGCCAGTTGCCATTTTTGTGTCTTAATCGCACCTCAATATCAGTCAGTTTTTCTCCAGTGGCAGCTCTTTGTAATGCTGCGGCGCTAGTTGCTAAATCTTCCGGTTTGGTAAACTCCGCCACAGAATGACCTTCTATTTCCTCTAGGCTGTATCCCATAATTGAGGTAACATTAGGCGAATGATAGGTAAAGATTCCATCTAGGTTAAGGACGAATATCAGGTCATTGGCATTTTCAACGATGCTACGGAACTTTAACTCGCTTTGCTGGAGGGCTGCTTGAGCGCGTTTGCGTTCTGTGGCATCAGTTCCTACTGAAAGAATTTCGATTAAATTTCCTTGTGCATCTAATATGGGTTTATTTGCCCAGACTATCCAGACGCGATCGCCATTTTTGCATAAGTTCTCATTTTCATTGAATAAATAGTTTTCTGGGTGTTGACAAATATCAACCATTAATGTCTGTAAGTCGCGCCCAGAAGTCTCGGTTTCTGGAACAATTGTGCCGATGACATTATGCCCAATAATTTCATCTAAATCGAAGCCAAAAAGCCTTTGACCGTAGTCATTTAAAAATATAATGTCACCGTTACCATCCCAACGCAGAATAATACAGTTGGCTGTTTGCACTAAATCTCGATACTGGATTTCGCTTTGTCGTAAGGCTTCTTCGGTGCGTTTGCGGTCACTAATATCGCGCACCACTGCTAAGATGTGTGGCTTACCATTGTAAATGCAAGTCGTTCCTTTGACTTCCACATCTATTAAAGTACCATCTTTGCAGATATCAACTGCTTGCCCATAAAATTGCTCACCAGATCGCGTTGTTTCAACAAATTTTAGAAAAACTGAATGTGAGTTTGGGTGAATATAAACAGATGGATGTAAAGTGAGAAATTCTTCATAAGAATAACCGTGCATTTGACAAGCCGCAGGATTAACCTCAGCGACTTGTTCAGTGTCTATATCAGTAATAAATAGTCCATCATTGATTGCTTCAAAAATAGTGCGATATTGCAACTCACTTTGCCTTAGTGCTTCTTCTGCCCTTTGGCGTTGGGTAATATCGCGGAAAGTCCACACTCGACCAATAATCTGTTCGCCAACGCGCTGAGGACAGGAGTATCGTTCAAATATCCTACCATCTTGTAGTTCTAAGCAATCATAACTAACTACTTCCGGCTGTGAATATAATTCTCGGACTCGTTGCAAAAACGCATCGGGGTCTTTTAGCTGGTTTGCCAAATACGCCATTCGCTGAGGATGATCTGGTTCTGTCAAAAGTTCTGGTGGAATTGACCACATTTCTAAGAACTTTTGGTTATAAGTAGTAATATTACTTAAATTATCAACTACTAAGATACCGTCTTGAATCGATTCAAAGATAGCGCTTAATAAAGACAAAGAGTTTTCTAAGGCTACTTGAGTTTGTTTGCGTTCGCTCAAATCCCTTCCTAAAATCACCAGAGCCTTGCGTCTACCATCCTGGTGAAATAGGGGAGCTTTAATCATATCGACACTGCTCACTGTCCGATCAGGTCGAGGTATAATTTCTTCTACCCGATGCACACATCCCGACTGCCAAGCTTGTTCATCTGTTTCCTTGCAGTTGAGTAAAGCATCGTGATAAAAATTGCTAAATTCTGCCAGTTCGGAGTCTGTTTTACCTTGATAATCAACCCCCTGTATCTCTAAAAATTCTAGGTTAGCCTGGTTTGACAGCAACCATTTTCCCTCGCCGTCCTTTAAGCAGATAATATCGGGTGTTGCATTAATTAATGTCTGCAATCGCTCTTCAATCTCTTGCAAAGATTCTTGAGTTTGTTTCGTTAGCGTGATATCCCGAATCACCAGTATTGCACATCGATCGTCAACCAGTTCGGTACAGCTACCAGAAATTTGTAGTGTTAAAGTTCGCTCACCCTGCTGGTACTGATAATTTGCTGTTTCATACTCCCCATTGAGTATCTGCACATCAGGACACGCCGCTTGTCCGGCTTGTGCTAAGGATAGCAAGTCAGTTAATTTTGCGCCACAGATATTGCCGTGGGGTTGATTTACCAGAGATTCAAAATGAGAATTGCACCATTGAATGCGTCGGTCTTCTCCTACCCAGACTACAGCATCAGCGATCGCACCTAATGTTACTTCCATCTTGGTGAGGGTAGCTTGCAATTGCTTCACCTGCTCCAATTGTTTAGCGCTCATCACCCACTCCTTAATGTCTCCTGGTATAGATAGAACAACTTGGTATAGTGATTGTATCTATAGTTGATCATTAAGATATTTAACTATAGCAAAACTACATACTGCCTTTAAATGTTACAGCAGTAATACGGTTATCAGCATCATTGAGGGTTAAAGGGGAAAGGTTTTGAATACATCCAGGACTTACGCAAGAACTCTCTGAAACTCTTATTCCTTTGTGTCCTTTGCGTCCTTTGCGGTTCGTTTGATCATGATTTTGCGTAAGTCCTAACATCCTTTACCCAATTCTCAAAAAGCCTTCTTTCCTATTGCCTTCTAGCTCTGCTTCAACCTAGAATTAGCAACTTGGTATAGAGATTGTAAGTTTAGTCCATCATTAGGATACTCAACGACAGCAAAGTTACAAGTTACCTGAAAGCGATCGCCATTTGCAGCTGTAAATACTTGCTGGCGAAGCTTAATTAAAATTTCACTGAGGCGATGTTTGACGACAAGCTGCTCAGTGTCTACACTTACTTCTGTTTCAGTAAATCCAGAAATTCCCACCACAAATTCTCCGTTACCCCAATAGCCCAATATTTCACCACTGCAAAATGCTGATTGAAATAGCCGACTCCATCGTTGCAATACTTGATTACCAGCCTCATGTCCGTACTGGATATTAATTTGGCGTAAATCGCTGATATTCAAGATCATCAAGCAAAGCGATCGCTGATTTTTTTCGGCTTGAGCTATTAGGCGTTGTAAGTCGCGGCTAGACTGAAATTGATTTGCCAGTCCCGTTAAGGGATCTTTGGTAGAGAGCGACTGGAGTAGGCGGCTGCGTTCTAAGCGATGGGTAATCCTTGCCAGCAATTCTGCTCCCACAACAGGTTTAACTACATAATCATCTCCCCCAGCAGCAAACACCTGCTGCACTGTTTCCATCTCTCGGTGAGCCGTCAGAAAGACAATTGGCAATTCCTGCCATTGGGGATCTGTGCGAACTGCCTGGCAAAGTTCTATACCACTAATTTGGGGCATTTCCACATCCAAAATCAATAAATCTGGTGCAGTAGATTGTAATACCTCCCAGAAACGTAGAGGATCGTCCAATCCGGTGATTCGCATTCCCCAAGGTTCTAACATTGGGCTTAGTGCTGCTAAAATAAGCGGATCATCATCAACGACTAATACATTTACTTTTAAAGAACGGGTAAACTGTAATATTTGTGAGGCAGTTTCCCAAACTTGATTTGCGGTGACAGGCTTGAGGAGAAAACCCCGCGCCCCAGACTGAGCCAAAGTTACACGATCCACTAATTGATCGGTAATAGCAAGTGCCAGAACAGGTATAGGAGGGGTGTGTGTTGCTAAGTCCAACATTAATGCTAAACTTTCCTCTCGCTGCCCGATCTCATCTACATTTAGCACTACTAAATCTGGTGATGTGGTTTGCAAGAAGTTTTTTGCACCTTCTAACGTTGTTATTTGCTGCCAACGCATTTCCATAGAATATGCTACTTGTTGCAACTGTAAACCCATTTGTAAGTCAGGGTCAATCAGCAGTAACTTAGAACTTATCTCTTCCTCAATCGAGGTAGCAGTTTGATCTACTAGCTTTTGTGCCATTAAGTTTAACAATTCGCCTAACTCGTGTATCAGCGATATCAGTCGGCGTTTTTGGGCTGCTAATAACTCTCCATCTTTGGCTAAAATCTGTTCAATTTTCCGTGCTATTTGAGTTCCTGTTTCTTGCTCAAACATTCCCAAAACACCGGCTAGCTTGTGCGCTTCCCGTTCAGCCGAATTACGCAATTTTATAGTTAGTATGCCGCTAGAGAGTTCTGCTGCTGCTTGTTGCAATACCTCCATTCGCTGTGTCATTAACCCCTGGTATTGACTCCACAACCCATTCATTGCTTGCTTAAACTGCTGTTCCACGGATGGAGATGTATCGGTTGTAGAAGAATTTTGAACTGGATTTTTTTGAGTTATTTCTTTTTTGCTATTTCCACTACTAGTAGTTTTTTGGGATTTTAAGCGATATCCTAAACCATAAACGTTTTCAATCCAGTCTACGGCTCCAACTACTTTCAACTTGTGTCGTAACCCCTTAATATGAGACTTCACAGTTTCTTCTTGGGGTGGATCGTCAAAAGTCCAGAGATGTTCGATAATATCTCCCCGACTAAAAACCCGCAATGGATTCCGCAGTAATATCTCCAGCAGACTATATTCTTTAGGTGTCAAATCCAAAACTTGATTGTCGTATGTTACCTCGCAAATACTTGGATCTAAACGCAATGCTCCAACTTCTAGCACTGGAGGACGGGGAGTATCGCCGCGACGTAGCAAAGCGCGTACCCTTGCTTGCAGTTCTCTCAAATTTAAAGGTTTAATTAGATAATCATCTGCTCCAGCATCAAGTCCACGAATGCGATCGCTAGTTTCATCTTTTGCTGTGATCAATAAAATAGGAGTGGAACAGCCACTAGAACGTAAGCGCTGGCATAAAGTAATACCATCCAGTTTCGGCAGTACCACATCTGTTAATATCAGGTCGTAGTTTGTAGCCTGGGCATATTCCCAGCCAATTTGTCCGTCTTCTGCTATTTCAACAGCATAGTGTTGTTGGGTAAGAGACTGCAACAAAACACTTGCTAAAACTTCGTCATCTTCAATCAGCAAGATTCTCATCGCAACACTACCTTTTTTTGCATATAGAAATCCTATTGGGACTTAAACAAAAATTAGATCAAATTGGCTTTATAAGCAGTAAATACATCAAGCAATCGAAAAATTAACTTCAAAGACATTCGATTACCATAGACTACAAACTTAAGCGATCGCAATTTCTGCAATGTGATGCAAAAAACGACATCATTAATCAAGCAACAGGTTTTTTGCTGTACCCGCCACAAGAATAATAGCTATGCTTGATATTTCAGTTTCTATATTGCTTATGGGTCAATATCATAACAGATAAGCACTATGTCCCCAGTCACTAATTAAAATTATCTTGATAACTTTTATGAATTGGTTGATTACGATTTTTTAAAAAATTACTATTGCGGTTTCTCAGCACTGCTTGAGTTTCTGCAATGATGGTGATCGCTATTTCTTCGGGTGTTTCTGCACCGATATCAATACCAACAGGACTATACAATCTATTTAATTGTTCACTAGTAGGAAGTATCCCTTTGATAGATAAATCTTGCAGCAATCTTTCTGTGCGAGGCTTTGTTCCTAAAATGCCAATATAACGTGCAGGAGATGGTAGCATCATCTTTAAAATTTCTAGATCGTCAAGATAATTATGCGTCATCACTACAGCTATTGTTTGAACATCTATAAAAATCTGTTTATGTATAATGTCTCGATTGCTAAGGATCACATCACAAGCTAGAGGAAATCGCGCTCTAGTTGTCTCATTAGCTCGACAATCAACTACAGTAACATCCCAACCTAATGCTTGAGCAAACTTTGCTACGGGTACAGCGCCATAACCTGCACCAAATATTACGAAAGGTGTGGGTGGTTGAATGACTTCGATGAAAACTTCTGCACTGCCGAAAGATAACTGATAGTTGTTGATGCTTGACTTTTGATTAACAAAGGCCGCTTGAGCATCTGCACTCAGAGATTCAATTAAAGTTGGATCTTTAATGTCAGTGACAATTTTACCATTTGGATAGAGCAGTAAGCGCGACCCAAGTTTTACATCTACCTCGCCTTCAAAAGCAAAGACTGTAGCAATAATACCCAAATGTTTTTTATGAAAGCACTCTCGTGTAAAAGCGATCGCATTGGGTATGCTTTTTCTCTCAAGCCGTTCGATCAGAACTTGTACTACCCCATTGCACCCCAAACCAAAACCCCAAAGAATAGACTTCTTGCAGAATTATTTTATGGTAAAGTTGAGGATTTTGAGAAGAATTGGCTTCACCAATGCGATACGAACAAACAAAGCGACTGTCCAATCGAGAATTTAAACGTCTGGTTGGGGTACAAAGACGGACATTTGATGAGATAGTCAAAGTACTGCAAGATGCTGCCAGTCACAGAGAAACACGGGGTTGTTGTAAGAAACTGTGTTTGGAAGACCAGGCACTGGTATGTTTAATGTACTGGCACGGAGGGATCAATAAGTGCAAAGATACAGCCAACCACTTTTCAAACAACCTATAAAAATGTGGAGGTTGACTTATATCAACCTCCACAAAATTTTGTTTGATGATTGCTGTAAATACTAAATCAATTTTCTGAAACTAAAATACTCCCAGCAACCTTTATTAAGCCTCTACTTTTACACCCTTCCAGAAGGCCACATAACCTTCAATATTCTTAGCCTTCTCTTTGGCGCTGGGATAGTACCAAGCAGCATCTTTGTTGGTTTGTCCATCAACTTCAATACTGTAGTAGCTAGCTACACCTTTCCAAGGACAAGTACTGTGGGTATTACTGTCTGTGAAGTACTCCTTGTTAATGGAGTCAGCAGGGAAATAATGGTTATTTTCCACAACTACGGTGCGATCGCTTTCGGCTAAAACTGCGCCATTCCAAATTGCTTTCGGCATAAGTGAGTTTGCAAATAAACTATACACTTAACATTTTGACACGATCGGCTTATTTTATCCTCCTCAGCGCCTAACTTACACCAGAGTCCATCTAACCTCAAATCAATCATCAATAAGGTTTAGAGAAAATTTTGCAATGCCAGTATTAATTAGCATCACTTTTGTTTATCAAATTAAAAATTAAAAGTATTTGCTTCTATCGGAAAGATTTCCTAGCATATTGGTATGGAAACTTAAGTAGCTAAAAAAAGTTGGATTTTAGTTTATAGCCAAAAGTAAAAAATCTTTAGAAGGGAAAATCGTTATTACATATATATCAATACGCTTGGGTTAAGGCTAAAACTCTTTATCAAAGTCAAATTTTTTAACGTTCGCGTAGCGTGCCGGAGGCATACCGCAGAGGCACAGAGGGAACAGAGAGAAGAAAAATGCCTAACTGAACTGTATTTACATATATATGAGCGATCGCACCTTTGATAAGGGCTAGCAAACAAGATATTTAATTTGGCGCACTTTTGCCTTTTCTAAGTTTTTACTTACTAAATTTTTTACAAATTTTCAACTCTTGAGAGTGGGGTTAATTTGACTCAGCTATTTGGTGTAATTAACAAATTAAGCTATCAAATAGACTGAGTGTAAAATGTTGAGATTTATAAAACAAGCAGATTTTGCAACTCAACAATACTGACTGGTGTACTTCATTTTAATTAAGGATAAATCTATGAAAATTCCAAACTTGATAAATTCTGCACATCTTGTTGCTTGGATTAATTCTATGCCTAAAAGCACTAGTGTTCATACAGTCAATAACCAAAAATCTGGCGCATCAATGAACAGGTTCGTAAACTCTGACGTTTTATCTAGCTATCCCAAGAATGTAAATTCTCTCAAATCATTTGATACTGCTTTTATTGCATATCAAATGATGGGACTGAGTAATTTTGATTAAAGAATATTTTGGAAGATAAGAACTAAATGTCAAGAGCCTAAGATTGCTAAAAAATAGAACTTTGATACTAAATGAAACTAATAAATCTAGCTAAATTGAGGAAAAGATTATGAAAATGACAAATTTGATAAATTCTGCACTTATCGTTGCCTGTATTGCTTTTGTACCTGTAATTGTTGATGCTCAAACAGTTAATAATAGTGGCAGACAAATCAACACAGATTCGCAAAGTGTCAGCTATCTTCAACCTTTCAATATTGCCTTTCTAGCTTATCAAGGTGCTTTCCGAGAACAGGGTATTCCCAGTGCGGGTACTTTGCTATCTGAATTCCAAATAGGAAACCTGACAGCAAAAGATATAGTGCAAGCTGCTATCAAGGCTAATAAGTTACCAACGCAAGTTTTGAGCGATCGAGGTTATGTTAATGCGGTCGAATCGCAGGTGACATCAATGATCAATGGTAATGATATAGGTAGCTAAAGATGAGCAGGGGGCAGGGGAGCAGGGAGACAAGCTCTCTGTGTTGTCTTCTTGTCTCCCTTGTCTCTTTTTCATGCCCTCTGCCTCTTAAATTAAACTCACCTATCCCTAATTACTCATCGGATTGGGCATGAATCACTGCGTTGGCAATTTTGGATGTGTAGTTGAGTACTTTCCTACAATTCCAGAAATTTCAGGGTTGTAAAGTCTCAAATAATTCCAGTAGTTGCCAAATACTTGACGCACATAATTTTTGGTTTCATCAAAGGGAATTTGTTCAACAAACTCATCTGGGTCTTGTGTAGTTAGAGTTTGTAGCCATTTGGAGACATTACCAGGCCCGGCATTGTAACTGGCGATCGCTAACAACGAGTTATTGTTATATTGCTGATGGGTATGATCCAAGTACCATGTACCCAGCATAATATTATCGTTGGGATTTTCGAGGTTTATTGTTTTGAAATCCACTTTGATTTGTGGGGCGATCCATTTAGCTGTACTCGGCAACAACTGCATTAAGCCAGTAGCATCAGCGACGGATTTGATTTTTGGCTCAAACCTTGACTCTTGACGCATCAAAGCAGTTACTAGCAGGGGATTGAGTTTACGCTCAATAGACCATTTTTCAGTCTCTCGGAGATAGGGAAATGGATAACGCGCTTGCCAATAGGCGATCTGTTTGCTCAGAGTTTGATATTGGGCAAGTTCTGCTGGTGTTTCCCGGTCTTCTAACTTAGAGATTTTGTCAATTCCAATGAGATTTTCTCCCCTTGCCTGCCGCATCAACCCTTCAGTAAATTGCTCTGCTACCGTTGGCTGAAGTTTATTCTGAAATTCCGTTTCCCATTGTAACCAGGCATCGCGGTCTTGACCCAGCAAATACAATTCTTTGAAAGTCTCAGAACCAGCCGGTGGTAATGAACGCTGGGGTGCAATTACTTCGGGGTTCATGACGCGCACATTGTCGAAGTTGCCGACATTCAGCCCCCGCATATTCGCTGCTCGCCAAGCATAGTAAGAGTAGGGAAACTGACTAATTACATAGTCATAAGCAGTTTGAGATTCCTGCTGTTTTCCTAGCGAAGCTGCCCATTTACCTACCCAAAAGCCTGCTCTCGGAGCCAAAATACTGTTGGGATTGTTGGTGACAATTGGCTCTGCCCATTGCCAAGCTCCGACGTAATCTTTGGCTTTGGCTTTATCTTGGGCGATTTTCCAGCGATATTCTGCCGCTTCATCCGAATTGCCATATTTGGCTATGAGTAATTGCCACGCCGCGCTAGCTGACTTTTGATCCTTGAGGGTTTCGAGAGTTTTGGCTTTTTGTACTAATGCAGTACCAGCTTGTTTAGGAAATTTACTAATTACCTGCTCAAGATAGGGTAAGCCATCTTTACCTGTTTTTGCTGTTTCTGCTAACCGTAGTAGTGCAGTCCCAGCTTCCTCGGTATTGGGAAATTGCTGTACCAATTGTTTATAAGTGGCGATCGCTATTTCTTTGTCTTTGCCTCCCACCTGTAACCCTCGTGCAGTCCGGTAGAGGTTGCGCGATGTTTTGGGTGCTTTGGCATAAGCATTCGCCGCTTTCAGAAATTGGCTATTTTCCCAGTAGCTTGTACCAATTAGTTCCCAATCTTCGGGTTTGAGGGTAGTCTGTTTGACTAACTGATCTAAAACGCCCACTATGCCTGGTTGATCGTAAGCATAAGTAGCCAAAATCAATTGTAATTTTGGCTGATTGGGGTTTTCTTGCAGGCGTTTACGAATAATTTCCCAAGTTAGAGGATTGGAAGGAAATTGAGCGATCGCTATTTCTTGTTGCTTCGGTTGGGCAATCAGATATAGCGCTTTCACCGAAGCCGCTTCTTTGGGATACCGTTTCAGCACACTTTGCCTGAGATCCGAGGCTTTGCCATCTTCGCCCAGCATATCCTCTGCCTGTGCCTGTTTCAGCAAAATATAGGGTGCGAGAATGGGATAGTCTTTATCTAATCCTTGGAGTAAAGCCAGGGCTTTTTGAGCTTGGGTTCTTTCAATGTAATCACTCGCCAAAAGATAACGAGCGCGATTTCGGTCTGGCGATCGCGACTGTCCTGCGATCTCTGCTAGTTTTGCCGCCCGTTCTGGCAGAGATTGTGATATCAGTGGGAAAACGGCTGATTGGGCAATACTACCATCAGATGTTTGCTCTGTCTGATTTTTACTCAGTTTGAGCCATTGCCCAACGGTTTTACCAATCTCAGGTGCTGATACCATTGCCCCAGCTAAAAAGGCAAACAGTGCCGCACCCGCAATTATGGAAATTTGCTTTTTCTGTAGTTTCTTCAGCATGAATACCCGCTGAAAAGTTCCGATGAATTTCCTGAAACTTTAACACTCCTAACCATCACTATTACCAATTTTTAATTTTAGATTTTTAATTTTATGTAGAAAAATACTAATTTTCAATCCTACGGTTGATAGTACTGAGTAGATATCACATATTAAATACAATTACATCTATCTTTAGAATTATCTTTTATAAGCGATCGCTCGATCTCGTAGCGTTAGCGAAGCGTAACGCATCACTAACGCATCACCCAAAACCCTCAACTCACCGATCCCAAACCTCTAATAAGGGCATCAATTCCTCCTTCATTCCCCAATCAACTGAATAAATACCCTGTGCTACATATTGGTGAAAACTTGAAAACTTCCAATCCATTGCTCGCTGACATAAGAGAACTCCACAAAAAAGATGATCCAATAGCTATGCTGGTTTAGCAAAAATTTCCACAAACCATTTTTTGAGATTGGGGAGGCGGTTAATCT